>NZ_LZPK01000243.1:0-27122 GCF_001729375.1 Methanosarcina sp. A14
TTATATTATATTATATTATAATTAATTCACTATAATTATACTCCTCATTTGATTCTCGATTTTAACATTCAATTTTTATCATTTTACTTCACGTATATAATTTAATTATTAAATTTATATAATAATAACAATAATACTAATAATAATTTTTCCAATTACTCCAATATGCAATTTTACCATTGACTTTGCTTTCAAACTAATAATTGATCTTTGCGGACTCGAACAATAGTAATATCGCTGGAACAACTAACTCATATACAAAGGGGGTTCACAAATGGCACAGAAAATGATTGAAAAATCTGAAGAAGAATGGAAAAAAGTACTTACGCCTGAACAATATCATGTCCTGCGGCAGAAGGGTACGGAAAGGCCCTTTTCCGGCAACCTGTACTATAACAAGGAAAAAGGAGTTTACACCTGTGCTGCCTGTGGGCAGGAACTCTTTTCTTCGGACACCAAATTTGAGTCCGGAACTGGCTGGCCAAGTTTCTATGATGTTATTTCCAGTGACAGGGTAAGGCTCAAAGAAGACACCAGCTATTTCATGAACAGGATAGAAGTAGTCTGTTCCCGTTGTGGAAGCCACTTGGGCCATGTATTTGAAGACGGACCTGTACCAACCGGAAAACGCTACTGCATTAACACCGTTTCTCTTAATTTCAAGAAAGAAGGAGAAGAAGACAAACAAGGCGGAGAAAGAAGTAAAAAGAGTAGAAAGTAAAGTTCAACAAGCCAAATCTTGTGATTTATAAGTTGATTTATAAGTTTATAGATTGGGGAGAGGAGACTCAAATACTTGAAACCAGCAAAAATATACTTTGAAATAATTGGATTTTTTGTCTTCTTAATTTCCTATATTTTATTTTTCAATATATTATTTTCTATTAAGGAATTAGGAGCCTCGATTTATGTTCCGGGCACACTCCTTTTTGCCCTCTTAGGATATTGGCTGGGAGGGATCCTGTACGAAAAGTATTTAAAATGAAAAACTGCTCAAAAAATAATCAGGTTATCACAATCTAATAAATCTCTATATAGAGATTTTATAAAACTTTATTTTTCATAATATTTATTATAGATTATAACAATCTATTAAATAGATGTTAAAAGCAATAATTTTTGATGTGGATGGAGTTCTTATAGATTCCATGAGTTTCCAGGCCGATGCCTGGGTTAAAACCTTCAAGGAAGTTGGTATTAACATTACCAATGAAGACATTTATGAGCTCGAAGGCTCAAACAACAAAAGATTAATTAAATCAATTTTTGAAAAGGCCGAAAAAGAACCTGAACCCTGGCATTTCGAGAAACTGCCTGAAAAGAAACGTGAGGTTCTCGAATTTGATCGGATAAAACCTTATGAAGGCATCCAATACTGTATTAAGGCATTGAAACGGTATTTCAAGCTCGCTCTGGTCTCAGGATCGCATAATGATACAGTAAATAAAGTTGTCAATAAGTATTTCTCTAACTGTTTTGATGTCATAATTACCGGGAGTGACCTTGAGCATGGGAAACCGGCCCCGGACCCTTACCTCAAGGCCCTTGAAAAACTTGACCTGACAAAAAACGAGTGCATGGTAATTGAAAATGCACCTCTGGGGATAACTGCTGCCAAGAGGGCGGGGCTTTACTGTGTTGCAGTTACGGGTATGCTTGAACCTGAAAAGATAGAGCATGCGGATCTCGTGCTCGAAAACCATGCTGCCCTTTTCAAGTATCTGAAGGGTCTCATTCCAAAATGATATTCCAAAATGATATTCCAAAATGATATTCCAAAATGATCATGGTTTTTCCTGGTCGTTTCCTTAATTCTGCTGAATTTGTAGAAATGTTGCGGAAACTGGTCACATGGAATTCTGTAACACGGAAAATGAAAACGGTCTCAGCGTAATTCAATCTGGATATTACAACCACGAAAAACATGAAAACCACGGAAAAACAGTGTCCTTGCTACTTATTTCCATGTCTTTCGTGCTTTCAGTGGTTTTCAAAAAATTCATTTTTGACATCCTTTAGAATCAATGTACTAGTAATGTATATCAAAATCAGTATGTAAACTGAGCATTCGCAAAGCTAATCATTTTGAGTACTTATTTTATACACAACCTTAACGTTCTCCTAGAAAAACAGATTAAATATGAAACTTATAACTCTAAAACGCTCATTTTAAAAATTAGAAATTAAAGGAAGAAAGAGTAACATGGGAGAGTTATTTAAACTCCTTATTGATGGCACGGTTTTTGGTCTGTTCGTATATTTTTTGCCCCACGCTACTAATTATTGATACTCTTCTCATGTATATATGTTTTTTCTTTTTTTCTATATAATTATTAAATTAGATATATTCTTATGTTTTAAAAATATATTTTGTTCTTTATCTGAGAATATATTTTGTTCCTCAAACTTAATTTTACTATATTTTGACCTTACCTATCTTATTTTTACCATTTTATTCTATATATCCATTTCTTTTTTTATCAGTTTATTAATTAGGAAAACATCTCGCCCGGCTTCCACAAGCCTTATTATAAGTTGCTTGACTGTAAGCCTTTTCAAAAAAAGCTTGAGCGAAAAACCAATTAACGAAGTGGTCAGCTTGATCACAAGCCTTTTCAAAAAAGGCTTGAGCGAAAAACCAATTAACGAAGTGGTCAGCGTGATCAAATGGCTCAACGGTTAAGGCTCAACGATTACAGGTCAATGGTTGTGGCAAAAATCTTTTCAAAAAAAGCTTGAGCGAAAACATCGTTCAGGCGTGGTCAAGCGAGGAGACGAGTGCGATTATAAATTTTATGAATAAAAGGGCAAGCACTTACATGCAAAATTGAATTACACATAAATATAGAACGGGAAAAACGGCAAAACCATGCAAAACCAGGATAATACGAAACTTTAAGGATTTTGTGGACTCGAAGCAAATTTAAAAAAGAAAAAAAGAGAAATGGAGAGTTCGGCTTATAAGCCGTAGTTCTCCTCCGGCAGGAAGACTTTAACTTCATTCTTGTATTTTGTAAGACAGTCATCCATGAACTTGTCCATGTCGTCTGGGAGAGCTTCGAGGGCTGCCTTTGCGTCTGCGAGAGCTTTGGTTTCGAATCTGGAAAGCTCGAGCTTGCCGGCTGCACCTTCTTCGACAATGTTGCAGCATTCGACTGCAGCATTCTTTGCTCTGAGGTAAATGTTGTCTCCGTCCTTGACAATCGACTGACCTACTCTGTATGCGTTGTCGTATGCAAGCATATAGGCCTGTGGGTCTCTGTATCTGTCGGAGAGCATCATAAGGTCCCTGAGAACTTTGTCATTCTTGGTTTCAAGAGCAGTGTTCATGAGAGCACAGTCGTATGCGAGGGTTTCGGACCAGCACTGAACAGTTGTACCACCGAATTCACCGTGATACTCAACAGACTCGTTGGACCAGCAGTCACAGCACTGCATGACCAGGTTACCCATTACATCAGAGTGAGCACAGGTTGAGGTTTTACCTTCCATGGTCATCGGCATACCTGTGATGGCTTTGACGATAATGTTTTCATATCCGCAGTCTTTTCCGGGTCCTACTGCACCTGCTTCGTATGCAACGAGAGATCTTGGAGCAGAGATTGCCCTTGCGATAACTGCGATGGTATGGGCCAGGTTCTTGTTGAGCAGCCCACCACCAATGAACATTGCAGTGTTTGCCTGTGCACAGTCTGTATCACCTGCAGAAACAGTGCCGGTCTTCTTTGCAATGTTGGAAATGTCGGTCCAGATCATTTCCATATCAATGGAGCCGAGACAACCAATTGAGTAGAGTAGACCTGGGATATCGTTCCTGAGAACTGCATAGTCGAAAACTTCCTTACCACCCATGCTCTCTACGGAAAGCAGGTCTGCACCATTCTCAGCACACTGTTCGAATGCCTCAAGGAAGACAGAGTATTTGTCACCTCTAAGCTGCGGGAATTCTCTGTTCTCACGGATGTCACCAATGGTGTGGCGGAGTGCGCACTTTATGCCATATTCATCGTGGTATTTCTCCATAATGGTTTTCTGGGCATGTGCAACTTCTGCTCCCCAGGAGGGGTTGTTGGACATCTGCTGAACGTGTTCGGTTTCAAGGATAATTGCTGGGAAACCAACCTGCACCATTCTCTCCATAACGTCAGTGGTGATCCTCTCATATTCCTTTATGAGCTTTTCTTTGGATGCACCAGCTTCAGGTCTTGGAGCATAATTAATTTCAGGAATAGTGTAACCTGCACCAATTTCGAGGTCAAGACCTGCCTTTACAGGGTACTTGGATACGCCGAAAGTCATTTCGTCTGCGTTTGCGTATGCCATTGAAGTGTATCTTTTTGCTGCCATTTTACTCACCTCAGTGCTTGTGGAATTCATCTCTTAGTTCTTTGATACCTGTAGCTCCTGCAATGATTGCGTCAGCAATCTTTGGAGCGTCAGCGGCTTCTTCTCCATATACACCAAGTTCAAACTGGGATACGAAGTCCTGATTAACTGCGCCGCCACCGCATGCGAATGGAATCTTGATTCCATTTTCAAGGAGCATGTCATTAACTTCCTTGAATGCATACATGGTAGTTGTCATGAGGGCAGTACCTGTGAGCATAATTGGCTTCTCTTTTTGAACTGCAGCGAGAACTTCTTCTGCAGGTACGTCCCTTCCAAGGTCAACTACATTGTAGCCATTTGCCCTGAGTAGAGCGGTAACGATGTTCTTCCCAATGTCGTGAACGTCACCTTCTGCGACGTGGCAGACAACGGTTCCTTTGGTTTTAGGAGTAGCACTAGAGTTTTCCTTACAATATTCGATACCTTCAAGCATGGCATCAGCAGACATCATGACATTAGGGAGGAAAATTACACCTTCGTCATAAAGTCTTATGACAACGCCCATACCGATCATGAGAGCGTCATCGATAAGAGCAATTGGGTCTTTACCAGCTTCGATTGCAGCCTGGAGACCCTCGATAACGTCATCTTCTTCTCCTTCGAAGATGGCCTTTGCGATCGGGTAGATAAGTTCGTCTTTAGGATAGAGCTCTTCTGCGGCTTCTTCAGGCGTCAATGCCTTTTCCAGAGCCACGTTGTATCTGGTTAAAACCTTTTTCAGACTTGCCTCTGTAAAGTCCAACATATTTTTAAACCTCCGTTTTGGTTTTTAGCAAAAAGGTCGCTACCGTTTCCGGGTCTGCAGTCCCGGACATGTTCGGTGTCGTGGGTTTCCGGCTTTACCTACGTGAAGTCTTTTCTTTCGAGGATATTCAGCCCTGAAAAAATCTACAATTTATCCTTTCTACAGGACACTGTCTCCAGATTTTACTCAGAGTCTACCAGCAAAAGAATATTCTCCTTCTCACCGGAACTTTTCCTTTTTGATTAATTTGCATGTCTGCTAATGCTGACACGTCTTTACGGTATTATTAGGGGAAATTATCACATATACCATAACCGACGGAAATTTTTTTCTGGTTTTTACAAAACAAAAAGAGGTCTGAAATTTTGAATCGATTACAAAGCGTTTTACCCTAAAATATTATGCACCAGCTTTTCGGGAGATATTACCCTTAAATTTTTGAAGTAACTTTTCAAAGCATCTGAACTTTTTTTAGATTTATGAGTTTTAGATGCGTGATAAAAAACATATTGAAATAGTTTAAACAATGCAATTATTCAGATAAATCCCATCAAAAATTTCAATGATCATACTCTACTATTTCAGTTTTATACAACTTAATTATTCTGCCATTTAAGGCACTAACAACTTCAAAGTGCATCTAATGCTATCGTTTTTAAAAAAGCATAAAATTATTTTAATATTTTGTAAATTATGCTAATATGATGCTTTCACGTTTGAAATTATTAATCCAAACTCTTTTATATAAATGAATATATCGAATCTCAATATATGGCACAAACGCTTCTTCCTATTCAGGTCGTATAAAGTCAGACTGAAATTTAAATTTTTTATATCTGTCTTTGTGCGGAGACTTTAGTGTCACATGATACAGAGATTTTATATTAATACAAAACGCGATAGAAGTGGTTTGAATGCAACATGAGTTAATAGATGTAGTATTTCGTTCCCAGAAAAGAAGAGACCTCCTTTTACTCTTGGGAGAGAAACCAAGAACAATGGAAGAAATTAAGACCCTTCTTGATGTTTCTCCCACGGCTATCTTACCCCAGATCAAAAGACTTACAGACAGTGACCTTGTTATTCAAAAAAATGGCAACTATGAATTGACAGATATGGGAGATCTGGTTTTTAAAAAAGTTCAATCCCTTGTCAATGTCCTTACTTTACTCGAACGAGACAATTACTGGATTGAGCATGACCTCGGTGGGATTCCTAAGTATCTCCTTGACAGAATAGGAGACCTGAAGGATTGCAAGCTGATTGAACCCGATCCGAGCCAGATTTTTGAGCCGAGTACGGAACTTTTGGATTTCTTTTCCTCATCACGTTATCTAATGGTATTTTCGTCCTTCTACAGGCCTGAGTTCCTTCCCCTTTACACAAGGCTTGGAAGGCTGGAGTCAGATATTACCCTTATTTTCACTGAGTCGGTACTCGAAAAAATTATGCAGAATTATGAAAAGAAGATACGAAAACTTGCCACGCTGGAAAACACCGAGCTTTTTGTATGTAATGATGGGGTCAAGCTGGCTGAACTTATGGTCTCAGACCGTGGAATGATAATTTCTCTCTTTGATAGCAACGGGAGATTTTATTACGAGTATATGTCCTGTTCCGAACCTGAGGCCATAATCTGGGCAAAAGAACTTATTGAGTTCTATAAATCAAGAGCCTGGCAGATCGAGAACGAACAATGTATCGATAATTTGATTGGTACAGCCGAAAGCGAAGCTTTCCCGGAATCCATGATGTTCAGCTTGCACTGATAGATAAAGCAATCAGTTTACAAGGCTGCTTATATGCAATTTGAAAAGTAGTTTGTAGACCAGTTGGCAAGGTCGTTTATTAGGCAATTTGTAAGCGGTTGGTAAGGCAGTTTGTTTAGATGTAAACCATCATCGAATCTCCAACCAAATTTCAGAATTGCTTCAGAATCCCTTTCTGGAGGTTAAATTAAATGAGTACAGAACTTCAGTTAATAGATACAATTTTTTTTTCGGACAAGAGGAAAAATTTGCTTTTACTCCTGAAGGACGGGCCAAAGACAATTGAAGAAATTAAGAAAGGGCTTCAAGTCAGTTCCAGTCCTATAATGGCCCAGATCCGAATCCTGCTCAAAGAAGGGCTGCTGGTGCAAAAAGGAGACAGTTATTGTCTCTCTGTAAAAGGAAAGCTTATTGTCCCAAAAATGGAACCTCTTCTCTCCACTTTTCGGGTTTTCGACGAAAACCATGAATACTGGGCAAGGCAGAATTTGCGGACTCTTCCTCCTCAATTGCTGGACCGAATTGGAGAACTTGGTAGCTGTAAAGAGCTTTTACCTGGGAAGACCCATATTTTTGATTACCCTCCTGAAATTATGGACCCCCTTTACAAGTCTAGGACAGTCATGGAGATTTCTTCAATTTTCCGTCCCGGATATCCAAGTCTATATCTGGATCTTGCAAAAAGAGGTATTGAGGTCTCACTTGTCTTGGAAAGGCAAATATGTGAAAAACTAATTTCTGACTACAGGGCAGATGTGAAAGAGTTCTTAAACATGGAAAATGCGCACCTTTTTGTCTGCGACCATAAAATTGAGCTTGCTTCCAGTATTGTTACAGATCGCTTTATCTCCCTATCCATGATCTCTAAAGAAGGAAGGTACTATAACCATGAGATGGTAAGTCTTGAGAAAAGTGCCCTTGTATGGGGGCAGGAACTTTTTGACTATTACAAAGACCTGTCCGAACAAATAACTCAAATTTAATTTTTTAACCAATTTAATTTTCAAACAGTTTAGTTTCCAACTAATCTAGTTTTTTCATCAGTTTAGTTTTTCATCAGTTCAGTTTTCAATCAGTTCAGTTTTTCATCAGTTCAGTTTTTCATCAGTTCAGTTTTTCATCAGTTCAATTTTTAGCTAATTTAGTTTTTTTCGTTCCCAAAGCTTGAAATAATCTTAAGTTCCAGCTTATTTAAGCGATGAAAAAACAAGGTTTCCCACCAGTCATTGACGTAAATACTGAAATCCTGATTCTTGGGTCTCTTCCAAGCGACGTTTCTATAAGGAAGCATCAATACTACGGGCATCCGGGAAATGATTTCTGGAGACTACTTGGCAGTATTATCAGAGAAGACCTTCAGAACATGAATTATCAAAATCGGCTTGAGACCCTGAAACGCAATAAAATAGGGCTTTGGGATGTTTTCAAAGCCGGAAAAAGAGAAGGAAGCGAGGATACAAAGATAAAGGACGAAGAAATAAACCAATTTTCAATGCTGAAAGATATGACTCCGAACCTTAAGCTGGTTCTTTTTAACGGCAAGAAATCCGGAGAGTATGAACCAATTTTGAGGGTAATGGGATATGAAACAAAAGTCCTCCCTTCGTCAAGCGGAGCAAACCGGCGATCTTTACAAAGTAGAAAATCGAAATGGGAAGCAGCTTTCAAGTGTTGATCGACTTTTTTTTATTGACCAGCTTTGTACCCATTCTTCCGAATAATCGGATTTTGTTTGCAGAACCTACTTAAAATGTGGAATTCAACCTTCTCCAGGTTATTCGCTTGTTATGGCTCCATTGGGGCAGGCTTCTTCACAGGCTCCGCATTCGACACATTCATCTTCATCGACAACTGCACAACCTTCTTCCTCATCAATAACGATTGCTTCTACCGGGCACTCGTCCACGCAAGTTCCGCAGCCTGTACACTCTTCTTTATTGACTTTTGCTGGCATTTTATGGCTCCTTTATTTTTTCCAACTTCTTTTATATATTTCTTCTACTACTCTATCCAGATCAGTGCCTTAGATTAGTATTTTAAAATCACATCTGGATTTAGAGTCCAAATTAGTCTGAAGTTCAGGTAAGTCTAAAGTTCAAATAAGTCTTAAATTCAGATTAGTCTGAAGTTCAGATACGTCTTAAATTCAGGTAAGCCTGAAATCTATATGAGTCTGAAGTTCAGGTTAGCCTGAACCTATTTTTTAATTATATCATTTTATATATATAAATTTGAGTGTACAAATTTCTCACCTCATTTTACCGACAAAGTTTCTTTATACTCTTTATATTCTTTACATTCTTTTTTCATTCGCTGATAATTCGGGATTTTTCCAGCCGATTCAAAATTTCAAGCAGCTTCTTTTTGAACCTGTTGACTTCCCGAATCTGCTTAAGATATGCCTCCCACTCTTCTTTCTTTCCAATAGATTCCAGCGTCTCCTTTATTCTTCGAAGGTATATTGATGCTACTTCATAAGATCTTACTTTTGCTTTGGAAATCAAATCTTCTGCAATGTTTTTCCAGATTTCAATCGCAACCTCAGGATATTTGTCCTTTACGGCTTTCGCAATTTCTTCTTCTAAGATGGATCGTCCGGATTTCTCGGCTTCACCTTTTCTTTTTTTAAACTCTTCATACCAGTGAACTACCTCATCAGCATCATCTTCTTGAATAGCTATCTGTATCAACAGATCAAGGACAGGAGGTTTAATTTTTTTTAACGAGCTTGATTCCAGCAGCCCTGTTTTTGGGAGAGAGCCAGGAAGAATTGAAAGCTCTTCTGCAACTTCAGGCTTGTTGACTGGCAATTTTCCGTTTTTCAAATACTGGAGGGCAGACTCTCGGATTTCCTTCCATTTCCCTATTTTTTTAGCGGCTTTCTGCATCCTGATATAGCTGGACAGTTGTGGAAATTTGAAAAATTCTTCTGTTTCAAGAGCAGCTACAAAAGACCAGTTTTCCTCTATCTCGTTAATTTCAATAAGAGTTTGCAAGAGCTCGTAGGCGGTGCCAGGATCATATTCTCTCAGTTTCTTGATTCCCCTATAAATCCATTCTTCAGCTTTCTTTTTTTGCCCGGAATCGAGCAGTTCTCTAACAAGCCTTGTATAATTGCCTGTCCTTTCGGCTTCGAGCTCGGAGATCGGGATAATCTCTTCCGAATGACCAGCTTTTCTCAGGGCATCGATAAGCCTGTCAATAACATAATCCCGTTCCCAGGATGACTCGTACAGGATGTCTGTTTCTTTTTCTTTTGCGGCTTCTTGGAACCGGACTTTCAGGGCTTCTGCAAATAGCATCCACTCTTCCTGAGTATGGTCTTCTCTCCATAGAGTGGGTGCATTCAGAATGTTGTAATCGTCTTTTAGCTCAAGCTCAAGGGCGTAAAGCATTTTCTCATGTGCAGAAAGAGAGGATTGGGATAAAGCCCTGAACACTACATCTATGCAGTCGGAGATTTGTGTTCCTATATCCCCTTCGTCATATTCTTCAATTTCTTTATATCTATCCATAAGCTCTTTTCCAATATCGAGCAGCTCGTCAGGATGCCCTGAATCAAGGAGGCTTTCCAGCCGAATCTGTACCTCTGAAAAATCAGGCATTTCTTCGCCTTCGTAAGTCCAGAAATCAGAACTCTTTAATTCTCTCCATAGCTCGTCCATCTCGGAATAGATACCCCCAATAACTCTTTCCGGATTTTCAGAGGCAAGGGTCTGGCGGTCCTTCAGATATCTGCCAAGCATGTTATCTTTCTTTGCAAACGTTGTCAGTATCTCGATTAATTCCGGTTTTTCCAGCTTTTCCAGATATTCCTGGAAAATCCGTGGAGATGCCTCGGCCTCGTAGGCTTCAGAAACTCCGGCTCCTGCAAATCCTCGTCTGGATCTTTTAATAAGGATGTCTTCCTCAGTAACAACCGGCACATCTTCTCCCTGCTCAATAAGGTCAAGATATTCAAGTACGGCTGCAACTCCGTGTTTGCAGTCATGCCCGACAGGACAGGTACAGATAGAACTCAGTTTCCCGTTTTTCAGGGAAACTTCAGTGAAATACTCTATTGTTCCCTCTACCCGCGCGACTAGGCTGCATGAGGAAGTGCATTTGAGTTCTTTCACCCGCTTCTCTTCCTGATACTTGATCCCCTTTGCAGTGGCTTTTCCTCCAGCCCAATCCTGAAGGTCACTCCATTTAAGTTCCTTGAAGGTCCGGGCATTTTTGCTTTCTTCTTGCATATGTGATTATTTATATAAACGTAATATAAAAATAAACTTTAGCTTCTGTTATATAATTCAGTGTTTTAGGTGCCAGTTGCAAGCCAGCATTGCAGAGGACGAAATCTTGTTTTTTAGATGTTAACTACTAAGCTGACATAGAATTGCTGAATATCGAAGAGCTGAATATCGAAGACGGTCTCAATTACTTGTTTTTAAATCCCTATTGTGTGCCTCAATGGTGTGGAGCCGTCAGAGTTTAAGTCCGAAATTTCCTGTGTCAATCCAGTTCACTGAGATAAGAGACCAGAAATCCACTGCGAACTTACTCAGGACATATTCATAGGGCAGCCAGCCATATCCCTGATCTCCCCAGCCTGTGCCCCATGAGTTGCGAGTCAGGAAGGAACCAGTGGTTTCCTTGTTGCTTAGGTGTTTTTGATTTTCATATCATCGTCATATCCGACAGCAACGACTGTATGGCCCCATATTGCCTGTTCTTTGGGACCTGGGAAGGGGATTCCACCTTTTACCATCTGTATCGTTGAAAGAGGGAAAACCAAAGAAACCAAACATTGAAGGTATTCCTGCCGCAAGGTACTTTTTCACGCTAAAAAGAACATCTGAAGGCAGGGTGTTCATACCCTCTGTGGGTCATGGCAGAAATATTTCAGGGCTTCAAAATTATCGGCAAGCGAATATACAAAGTTCGAGGTTTCTTCATCAAAGGTTGGTTCCCCTGCCGGGCCCGGGATTTTTCTGTCAATATAAGGGTGATATTTCTCAGGAGGGGTCCCGCAAAGAACAAGGGCTGCCATAGTATCTCGGAGCCAGGCTCCGGTATCTCCTTTAACGCCCATCAGGTTTCTTGTCGTCTTGTAAACAAAAAGCCTTGATCCGTCATGTATTTTCCAAAGGCCCGACTCTGGAAGTATTCAATCACTCCTACGCTCGCGTGGGCAGTACAAGAACCCAGATCCATCTGATTTTCAATCGGTGAACACCAGCTTCTAAGATCTACCAACGTGGGCAGCTCAGGAACTTTAGATTTCTTTTTGGAGGATAGGAGACCGAGTTTTTCTGCCATTTCGGGAATTTTGGTATCTTCTATTGTTCCTTCTGTGTAATCTCTCAAGTCCGGCAATGGAGGAAGCTAAAGAAAGTCTAAAAATTCATTAGTAAATCCTTCTGGTGCCCAATTAATATATTACCCTCATCTTGTTACAACATTTTGCTTTGATAGATGACTTAAATTTGAATCGAATCCATGGAAAACTTTGTATATATTGTAATATATTTCTATATTATGGCTAACTTCCCATTGGATAGTAATATATAACAATTGATGAAACAGCAAGTATAGTGATGCACTCTTCATATACAGCATTTGAAAAGAATCAGAATACAAGCGAATATACTGAAGAATATATTACAAATTCAATAGAAGAATGTGATTTTTTAATGAAAGATACATTGTGTAAACTTAGAGATGCCATAGAATCTCTTTCACGAGATTACTTCAAAGAATAGAAAGATCAAATGTCAGTAACCGATGCTACAGCAATGCTTTCTCGTCGGAATGCGTTTATCCGTGAGTTGTCTGAAGCAAGAAATTACCTGATTGCAGAACTTGTAGGATATCGAAAGTATGTTAATGAGATGTCGAAAGAAATAGATATTATGCCGGAAACATTCTGATGAAACAGTTCAATGAAAGCCGATAAGGTCAGGACAGGAAGCATCACAAAATTTAATATTGTTGTAGAATGTGAGAAAACGTAGACAGCTCTCTGAAAGAGTACAATTACCTTGGAAGTAACAAATGAAATTATAAATAGTTCTTTTCATTACATGATGGTCTAACGTGATGGTCTACGAAAACAGATTTTGAACCAAAAACAAATAGTCGCCGGATAAACTCAAACTCTCAGTTTACTAATTATGAATAAGCCACTATACTAAACCAGGAAAACAAATGCATAAGAAAAATAAGCAGGCTTAAAGTGGGATCAAGATTAATTATTTTTCATTTAAGAGCTTTTTTCTCGATATTGAGGTTTAAATTCTCCTGGTCCAGGCTGGTAATTTAAAACTAGAGAATAAAATTGAGGGCTTTTTGGATATATCCCCCAACTTCTCTACATAAATCAAACAAACATGGTGAAAGCCACGTAAGTTATTATTATCATGCTTACGCTGTACTTCAGGCCCAGATACGCCGAGCCCTTCCCCATCTTCCCGGCAACAATCCCGGAAGTGAAAGCCTGTACCAGGGCAGAGTGGAACATGAGCATACTGTACTCTTCTACATTAAAATATCCGCTGACTCCACCCATTCCCTGTGAAGAGGTGGAAAAAGAAGCCGTTTGTGGAAAGAAGTTAGTAGCAAGGATATAAACTATGAACAGGAAAACGAAAAAGGCTACATAGATTGTAATAACGTAGACTATCATTGCTGATGAGCGCTCTTTTTTCATATCCTCATCATTTCTAGCCTGTTTAGCAGTAATCGATAGTACGTTTTTAAGGTCACTTGTAGACTCATTTGCTTTTACGAGAATGTGGAGAATCCGGCTTGAAGAAGGCGTTTTGATGCTGTTCTCAAGGTTCATAAGAGCTTTAGAGGTGGAAGTGCCCCATGAAAGGTCTTCCTTTAACTTTTTAAGTTCTTTACTGAGAATTCCCATTTTGGAGTCGGCTATTATTTTTAAGGAGTTTGCAAGCATAATCCCCGATTCATTCATGCTGGAAAGGCTTTTCAAAAAATCGGGCATTTTCTCATCAATTTTGCGCATTCGCCACGCCTTTATTTCATAAAAAATTATAAAAGGAATCAGGGCAACAACAATAAAGATAACAAAATAATCATCGACAGCAGTAACTAGCTTTATAGCACTGTCAGAGACATGGTCAAAACTTATACTCAGGTGATGATAACTAGAAAAGAGGCTGTTTCTAAGTCTTCTCGGAAGTTGGGTAAGATAGTACAATCCAAGCGGAACTCCGAAGAAAAACGTGTATCTTGGCTCATTCAGGATAGTCCTGTAAGGGTTAAGCACCATGTCTCTGAGCTTATAAAACCCCCTGTACAGCATGTACGTCTTTTTCCTTTTTTGTTCCACCTCTTCAGTAAGCCCTGAGTCAATTTCTTGGATATCGGAAAGGTTTATTGTAAAACTGCGAACATCACCTTTTTTCGGATCAATGGAGAGTTCTCCCACAGTATCGAGAAGTACCAAATAAAACAGGGTTGCAAGAGGTAATATTACATAAATAAGCATGTAAAGGATCTGAGCTGAAGCCGGGCGGAAAAACTGTAGCACAACAAGGGTTACCATTACAAAAAGAGGGCCTGCAACAAGGGCTGTCACGTAGATTTCGGCAAGTACATCAAGTCTCTGTAACAGGTTTCTATTCGCCATCTCGGCTAGACCCTGATATTGCTCGGACTTATTTTTGATATATTCGGTTATGGTTCCGCTGCTTGAAACAATAATCAACCCATCAACGAAGTCTTTGAAAATTTCAGAAGGAGTGCGTTCCTTGGCAATTTTAAGCGAAGTTATGAAATCCTTTCCCAGATAGTCCATATCTCTTACAACATAGGAGATTTCTTCCGCCGTTGCCCCAAATATATAGCTGTACCTGCTCAAAGACCGGAAAACGTCATAGATTGACATGCCTCCTTTTGTCAGGGCATACATGTAAGTTATTGCCGGAAGCATGGATTTATCGATAGAAGCTTGCCGGTTATTTGCTTGAAAATAAGGATAGATATATGCTACGAGAAATACGGTAAAAAAACTTACAAGAAACAGTATAAGGCCAACTAGAAGCGCAAGAGGATATACATATTCGCCTGCAATGTCGGCACGTTCAGGGTCTACAAAAAGGCTAAGTCGGGAAACCGGATTCCCAAAGATTTTTAGTCCCAGCCATAAGCCAAAGAGTCCTGCAGCAATTCCTAAAATTACAGAGTACATGAAGGTAGAAGCCAGATATTGGTCTACTGACATAGAGATATGAGAATGACGTATTTTTACCTTTAAATCCTGAAAATATGCTTTATTTTTATAGAAGAAGTCCCCATAAAATCGGTATGCTAGTTCATCCAGAATAGTATAAGTCATATTCCCCCTCTTAAACAACCATATTCCTGTACGGCAACCGTTAAGCTGCAACCGTTGTGCTGGTTGATCACGCCGACTATATCGTTACTGGAGTTTTCGCTCAAGCCTTTTTTTAAAAGGCTTGCTCTTAAGCAGCCATACTCTGTATCATACTCTCTAGAGTATCGTTTTCTATAGCTTCCATAACCATCTTTGGATGAGTCTGGTATGCCTGAACTACAATGGACACCTGAACATAGTTCCTTATGCTTTTTTCATACATATAAGCCAAAATTGTTCTCCGATTCTCCATCTCGTTTATCAAATGACTGGTATTCCATCCTCTTACAGTCATAATTTCCTGTAAAATATGAGAATCCCCTACCTTAATGAAGCAGTCTTCTAAAGGTTCCCAGTTGAAAAGCTCATTTATACCCAGATCTCCTGTTTCAGGATCGACATTCAGGACTTCTACAAGACTGCGGGTTCGTCTAACTCTTTTTTCTTCTATGTACACTTGCTCCTGAATACAGAGCACATTAAGAGACTGCAGCATAACATGAGGCACGTTTATTGGCTCGTGGGTGAGCCTGTTTACAACGGTCTGTACATCTCCTGCGTGCATTGTTGAGCTTGTTGCATGTCCTGTTGACATTGCCTGGAAAAGAGTAAGAGCTTCACTGCCTCTCACTTCACCCACAATAATATAATCTGGACGCTGTCTGAGAGCTGCTCTCAAAAGGTCGTACATGGTAATTTCTCCCGAAGAGTCTGCAGCAAACCCCTCTCTTGCAACCCCGGAAACCCAGTTATTATGGTAGAGTAAAAGTTCCCTTGTATCTTCGATCGAGACTATCTTCGTTGTAGAAGGCATGAACAGGGATGTAGCGTTCAGTATAGACGTTTTTCCTGACGCTGTTCCCCCTGCAAAAAGCATGTTGTGGCCGTTTTCGATAACCATCCAGAAATATACAAGCATATCAAGGTCACACGTCTTATAGCCAAGCAGGTCTATAGGAGTCATTGGATCTTTTCTGAACTTACGAATAGTAAAAGAACTGCCTCTGGGAGTAATCTCTCTTCCTAAAACAGCTTGAAGTCTTGAACCATCCTGGATTGTTGCATCCACGATTGGCTGGCTTACAGAAATGTGTTTATTGTTCAACTGGCACATCTTGATTACAAGGGCATCAAGTTCCTCTTCTTCAAAAGTAATATTACATTCAACATTGAGATATCTGTTATGATAAACATAGAGAGGGACTCTCACCCCATCACATGAAATATCCTCTATATAAGGATCATAAAAGAGAGGATCGATTTTCTCGTAGCCTAGCAGGTTTCTTCTAAGATAATACATAATTTTTAGAAGTGTGGCTTTCGAAATGTCAGCTTTATAACGTTCAAGAAGAAAAAGGGCTCTATCTACGAGAAACGCATCCTTTTCAGATCTGGAATGCGTAGACCCAAGAATCAGGATATCTTGAAAATCTTCATAAATTCTTGCAAGCAGTTCTTTTTCAAATTTAGTAAGAGAAGGTTCAATAAGCCTGTAATATGTTGATCTACGGTCTTCCAGAATTGATACAAAAGTGTAAGGTTCCTGAAGCCAGTATCTTTCGAGTTCTTTTAACCCGTCAGGCACTATAAAATCTACAAGAGGTCCTTCTTTTTCCGGGTCATAAGCTGGTAGAGTCCTCAAAGGCTTATCAAAGTAGCCTCTAGCCTTTTTTACAACCTCAGCTATGGAGTTGTAGTTACTTTTTTTTCTCAATAACCCCGAAATAAACTTATTCTTCGCTAGCGTTTCTTTTACATCATTCAAACTCTCGCCTTCAGGTTTCTTCTTAGGTCATATAAGATAAACATCTTATAAAAACTTTATATGTTTAATATGAACCCTGGTAAACGGTAAGGTATCCGAATCAAAATCTCCTAACGCAGTATGCTGTTTTTCTTGATTCTAAACCATTTTCACGAGAAAACTGCTTGCGTGTTTATTTAAAAAAGTTTAATAAGTTTGCTTCCAATTTAGAAATTGTTCGTGTCCTTGAGTTTCCGAAATAGATTTTCTCATAAGTATGGGGATTTAATAAAGATTGTCCTGATTATGGAATGAAAATCCAAGGGATATAGTCCTTAAAGAAAGATGCGGTAAAAATAACTATGAACTTCTTAAATGTAAAACCTGCAAGCATTACTTTAGTGAAACCAGAGATACAGCATTTTTTGGACTTGACATTCCTCAGAAAAAAATTCTACGGACTTGGATATGATTCCTGAAAATTGACTATGAGTTCATCCCAAAACTTGAAATTTGCCTCTTATACCTTTTATTTTGAATAATCAATCAATCTGATGATCATGAAAATAATTCTGAGAATTCCCTATAATTAAGAGTAAAGTGGCTTTTTGGATAGACTCTATGAAAAGAGAAAATGGTTTCAAAAAACTCCATCAGTGAATGAAAAAAATAACTGATCACATGTGGAGTTTAAAGGAATTATTTACGTTCAGAATTCCGGTTCAATAACTTAGAGACGCAACCCAGTCACGTAAGCATGCAAGGATTAGAAGGCTGGAAATTCATTGTTTTTTAGCAACTAAATAGATTCTTTCAAACTTTAAGTTAATCATTCCTGAATTATCTGCCTGTTCTTGAAGAGCTTCTTTAACTAATTCACGAAAAGTACTAATGTAATTATCCGTCAAAGTTACGGTGTAAAAAGATTGGTTCAAGTAACCGTTTTCGGCTCCTGATTGATATATTTTATACGCCTGTTCAACAGAAAAGAGATTTGACTCTTCACGAAGTTCGCTATAAATTATATCAAATCCATGATTTCTAAAAAGTTGCTCATATTCATCCTTGCTGTCAAAGAAAAACCACGGGCTTTTAAAGTGATTAAATACATCTCGTGTACATGGATGCATACGGATTTTTTCTATTGCTGAAATAAAGTTAGGGCAATAAGATTGAGTAGCTGGAGCCTGTACCCCTATTCTACCTCCTTCCTTAAGCACATTAAAACAACGCATTAATACTTGTTCTGGCTTTTGAAACCACTGAAAACACGAGTTACACACAATAACATCAAATTTTGTATTTAGCTCAAGATTTTCAGCATCCATGACAGAATATTTTAAGTTGGGAAGATCTTTGTTGGAGCTTACTGCCTGTTCTATCATACCTTGAGAAACATCGATCCCCTGTACAGATCCTTTAGTAATTTCTGCGATTTTTTTTGTGATATGACCTGGCCCACAGCCTATATCAAGTACATCTTCTTCAGGTTGAATTGATAATAAATTCAAGAGAACTTCAGAGGCTGACTTTTGAACCAATGCATTATCTGCATATGTAAAAGCCTTGGAATTAAAATTAACTTCTGACATAGTTTTAATCACTTTTCTCAATGAGTTTTGATATTATTTAGGACTTACGCGGTTGAACCGAGAAATCGGTATGCTTTTACCCTTCAACTATCTAAAACATATATTTACATTAATGTTTGTCATACCTGATTTTGCACTCCAAACGCATACAAGTTTATTATAATTCCCAAATCAAATTCACTGGTATACAAATTCAAGCAACGGTATATTAGATTCATCAATTTCAATTATAGATCATAGGAAAAATAAACTTGAACGATTTCCTTGTTGAATGGTTTTTGAGACTCTCCGAGAAGTTTTCATGAAGAGTAGCCATCTTGAAAATTGTGTATTGATTTAAACCATATCACTACAATTCAGCCCTCTTGAGCGAAGTGTCGAGCGAAAAGGGCTCCGTCCTCCCGAGACGGTACTCGGGTGACGAGACTCGAGCGACGGAACCAGGATGATGAGACGCGGGAATTTAAGAAACGAGTGCTTTAAGCCCTGCAACTGCATTTACCAGTATATCCACTTCTTCTTCGGTATTATATAATGCAAAGGAAGCTCTTACGGTGCTGTCTACATTTAGGAAGCGAATAGTTGGGATTGCACAGTGATGTCCACTCCTGACACAGATTTTCCTTGTCTGGTCAAGGATTAGAGCAACATCGTGAGCATGAAGTCCTTTTACATTAAACGGCACTATCCCTGCCCGGTCTTCAGGCCCATATACTTCTACATGCTCGAGTTCGGAAAGCCTTTTTGCAGTTTCTCTGGACAACTTTATTTCATGTGCCTCAATTTCCGGCACCCCTATTTTTTCTACATATTCGACGGCTCTTCCTAAGCCTATAACTCCAGGAATATTCGGAGTGCCGGCTTCAAAACAGGCAGGAGAAGGTTCAAGAACGTAAGTATGTCCCTCAACATCCGAAACCGTACCTCCTCCCACTGAGGCGCTATCGAGAACATCCGGTTCTTTGATATAGAGGACGCCAGTACCCTGCGGCCCAAGCAGGCCTTTATGTCCGGCAGTTGCAAAAAAATCACAGTTCAGATCTTTAAGGCTGACCGGCATATGTCCTGCAGATTGAGCCCCATCGACCAGGACTTTTATACCGTATCGATGGGCAAGTTTAGTAATGGTTTTTACATCTTGGACGGAACCGAAGACATTTGATATCTGATTTATGGCCACCAGTCTAGTTTTTTCAGTAAAGGCTTTTTCTATCGAAGAGACATCGATTTTTCCTTTACTGTCCGGATTTACAATCGTAACTTTTACCCCTTTTTTCTGCAGGCGCAGCCAAGGAAGGAGATTAGAATGGTGTTCAAGTGCAGTTGTAACGATATGGTCTCCGGCTTCCCATGGGTAACTGTTTGCGATAAGATTGATCCCTTCAGTGGTATTTTTCGTAAGAATGGTCTTTGAAGGCTCTGCGTTCAGGAAATTCGCAACGGTTTCCCTTGCATCTTCATAGCGGTTTGTAGCCTCCCTGGCAAGACGATGGGCTCCTCTCCCGTGATTTCCAGCATACCTGTAAAAGTACTCGACCATGGCTTCAACTGCAGGTATTGGAGTCTGAGTAGTTGCTGTACTGTCAAGGTACACGACTTCTTTAAGAACAGGGAAATCTTCACGGACCGCATATACGTCGTACATGCTTCTTTTTTAGGAACGAGAAATAAAAAAAGGTTTTGCAGGTTATTTACCCTGCACCCCGCCTATCAGAAAGCGGTAAAGGTCTAGTTCATCTGAGTCCAGGTTGTCGGTGCAGCCTTTTACAACGGCATGATAACCATTTTCCTGGTGCTTACGTCTATATTCTTTTCTTTTTCTCTGTTCGTGCATTAATTCACTCATAAAATTTCCTCCTGTCTCTTCAAAACCTGCGCTTACATGTGGGTCATAGCAGTCCTTGTGGATACGAGAGCCCTGCAATTCGGGTTAAAATTCCAAGCCTTTTCGGGAGCGGCAATTGAATGCAGGTTAGAATTCTCAGTCCCTCCAGGGAAGCTCAATCAAAGTCATTCTCCAAATCCCTGTGGACAAACTCCTGCAATAAGGCTCAGAACTTTTCAATCGTTCTGGATAAAACCTGAGAGCAGGCCAGAATTCTATTCCCTATGGGCTAAAAACCCCACAACAGCGCAGCAAGCGTTGTTCTTACCCACAACAAGTATTAATTGTCAATCGTAATATATATTGGTTCCGGAATTTCTTTTAGATCTACTTTAAATTTTTGAAATTGAGTTAAATTTTTTGACCAAACGATTGGAAGAACTCACAATTTTCATAATTTTTAAAATTTATAAAATTAGATTATTTTTTAGTTTCAATATTTTCCATGAGCCCTGAAAGGTGAGCAGGAATTGCCCCTATGGCAGTGCAGGTCTCAAGAGAAAGCCCTTTGCAGGTAATGTCAAGATGGTATTTTCCTCTCTCGAAAAGCTCTTTTGGAAGTCCTTTGTGCCCGAGCCCTACAAGAAATAGAAATGAACGGTTTCGAAGAGCTTCCTCTGCAATCTTTATGGGTGGAACCTGTTTTTTGGGATCCGGTTTTGAGGTAGTGATTACGATTTCCCCAAACTGGGAAGGGAACCCTTTTTTTGGAAGATCGGATACTGACAGGTAGTTTTTTTCATAAAGGATTTTGAGATAACTTCCCGATTCTCCTATTGTGGTTTTTTCCATCACATAAGCTACCAGTTCTTCTGCGGTCATCTTAAAAGGAAAATCGTAAAGGGCAAGGTGGAATCCAAAAGCATGGCAGATCGGAGCAGCTCTTGCTATTGCTCGATAATGAGCATCTAGAACTTTGATTTTATCGTAGGTATTTACTATCCCTAGGGTGAGCATAAGGTGCTTCATTATTCTTTTTCGTAAAATAATGTTTCGTCAACTTTTAGTGATTTTTCTTAAGTTTTTTGGTTTTAATAATTCCTTGAACAGTCAGTTACTTAGACTGCATTTAAAATAATGGCCTTCAAATACGATAAAAGGGATAAAGCTCCTGTTCTTCAGTTTGATATTTTACTAGTTAATTCACAGCAAAACAAAAAACAGAAGTTTGTCAGCGTAACCTAATAACTCTGAATAATTCTATTCTAGTTCTGTATTTAAAATTTCAGAGGCTTCTTGTAAAAAATAATTATAAATTCCACAGTAGTTTTTATCCAATGTTTTTGTACATGTGTAAGAATCAACTTTATACCCAGCGCACCTATATCTGTATTCACATTTATTATGAAACAGATTTGTTGTCCCAATAGCTATGTTAAAAAATTTCATATATAATATTTACTTTTTACATATTTAAATTTATCAAACCGTATCAGGCTATGGAACTCCTCTAATGATAGTTTTCGCTTTTTTATGCATCAGTTTTATGAACCTATCCTAAACCTTTTTTATTCTGAATACTCACGAATTTTCATGATCATTTTTCTATGATCATACATTCAATTAACTGTTCCAAATCTGAGATTCAAAAATCAAATTGTGAGTTTCGGTATAGATTCATGTCTAAGTTCTGCACTTATTTTTATGCTTAACCTTTTTACTTATTTTTCAATATAATATGCTCATTTTTTAGAGAGTTAAATATTTCACATGCTACTGGCTATACCATTATTAAAAAACTGAAAAATGTCAAAAATTTCTTGCTTAAAATTCTAACTATTTACAATGGTCATTATATAAACAACATGTCCTCCTATAAAATACTTTAAAATCTTTTTATATTAGGTATCTTGGTATAAAAAGTGAGAAGACAGCGGAAAACATATCAGATTGGCTTAAAATATATAATATAAGTAGATTCTAATATCAGTTATTAAAAAATTGTAAAAATATAATTCTCAAATCTGACAAAAGAACTACTTTCTCCTTTTTATCAGATTTGAGCAATGATCATACATATCCTTTTAACCTTGATCTTTTATTTCATTTTTCGGTTTAAGGAGTTATTTTGCTTTTAGAATATATACCCGGCCTTGTGGTTGTTGTCACTTTTATGTAATTTGTTTTTGTTACGGTACTGCTGCCTGCAACATTGGTCACCGTAAGTGTAATCTTATAGTTTCCTTCCTGTGAATACTGATGTTTTGGATTCTTTTCTCTTGAAATTGTTCCGTCTCCAAAACTCCATTTCCATTTAGTCGGTATTCCCGTACTTTTATCCGTAAAGGCAACATTTAATGGCGCTTTTCCTGTAGTTGGATATGCAGAAAATGCAGCAACCGGCTTTGTTACTACATTTATATAATCTTTCTTTGTTACAGTGTTACTGCTCTCAGCGTTCTTTACCGTTAAGCTAACAGTATATTTTCCTACTTTTGAATACTTGTGGATCGGATTCTGGAGGAATGACTTTGATCCGTCTCCAAAGTTCCAGAACCAGGAAGTTGGGGAGCCGGTGCTTGTATCGGTAAAGGCAACATTTAATGGTGCTTTTCCTGTATTTGGAGATGCAGAAAATGCAGCAACCGGAGAACTTTTCGAAAGAGTACCCATATAGATATCAGGATTTCCATTGCGCATATCTGTCCATACTATCCTGTCACCATAGATTGCAGGATAGTACTGATCTGATTTATCAGTAGTATGCCATTTCTGACCAGTGGCTAGATCATACACGTAGACATCCCAGTTTCCTTTGCGATTATTATTCCACACGATTCTGTCACCGTATATTGCAGGATAAAGTGAATCTGATGGACCGGTGGTGATCTGAGTTTCCTTTTTAGTGGTAAGGTTATACATGTAGATATCCCAGTTTTCGTTGCGGGAATCCATCCACACTATTTTGTCACCATAGATAGCAGGGCACATCTTCTCTGATTCATTGTTAGTAATTTGAGTTTCCTTTTTAGTAGATATATCGTACATGTAGACATCAGTATAGCCATTGCGATAGTCTACCCATACTATTTTGTTACCGTAGATTGCAGGATAATATGAGCATCCGTTGTCAGTTATCATTTTTTCGTTTTTGGTGGAAACGTTGTACATGCAAATATCGTAAAAATCGGAGAGGTCGCCGTAGGGACAAGCTGTCCAGACCATCTTGTCATCATAGATTGAGGAGCTCCACAGATATCCTTCATTGTTTGTGATCTGAGTTTCCTTTTTAGTGGAAAGGTCATACATGTATATATCAGAGTTTCCACTGATGTCTTCAGGGTTTCTATTTCGCTCATCTACCCACACTATCCTGTTACCGTAAATGTAGGGGCTATACTGATCTGATACATTTGTAGTGATCTGAGTTTCCTTTTTAGTGGAGAGATCATACATGTAAATATCCCAGTTTCCATTGCGATTATCATACCACACTATCTTGTTATTATAGACAATAGGATCCCACTGTTCCAATTTATTGGTGGTGATTGGAGTTTCAGTGAGCTTTAACGCGGTAGCTTGTATAGATTCTGGGGTTGTAAGATTTCCCTCTGTAGATAACTTATTTAAAGCAACTGTGTCATTGGAAGAGTCTCCTGATCTGCCGGTGATTTCTGGTACGGTGAATTTGTGATCTCTTCCATTAATCGGTGCCGCTGTCGCAGATGAAACCAAAATTAAAAATATAATAAATGTTGACGCTAAAGCTATTGAATACGCTTTTTCTTTCTTTTTCATTTTTCTTCCTCTTTTCCATTTTTTTAGTGTTACTGTTCTAAACAATTGCTGAAACCAGGCATTGATATATCTAGCATCGATTTTGATTGCAATAGGCTACCATTGCCAGAAAAACTGAAAAATACAAAAATTTCTTGTTTAAAACCCCAACTAATTGGAATGGTTATTAAATGAATGCTAAGATCCTGTATAAAATACCTTGGGATTTTTTAATATTAGATATATTGACCTAAAAAGTATGAAGAATGCGAAGAACACCTCAAGTTAGCTTAAAAAACTAAAGAGCTGAATTTTAAGACCGGCTATTTAATATTGTAAAAAAGGAATTCTCAAATCTGACAAAAGGATTACTTTCGCCTTTTTATCATATTTGATTGATGATTGTATATACCCTTTAGACTCGATCTTTTATCCCGTTTTTCGGTTTAAGGATTTATTTTGCTTTCAGAGTATATACCTGGTCTTGTATTTGTTGTCACTTTTATGTAATTTGTTTTTGTTACGGTACTGCTGCCTGCCGCATTGCTTACTGTAAGTATAATCTTATATTTTCCTTCCTGTGAATACTGATGTTCTGGATTCTGTTCTCTTGAAATTGTTCCGTCTCCAAAACTCCATTTCCATTTCGTGGGGTTTCCTAAACTCTGATCAGTAAAGGCAACCGTTAATGGTGCTTTTCCTTCGGTGGGTTCTGCAGAAAATGCAGCAGTAGGTTTTGAGACTACTACTATGTAATCTGTTTTTGTTACCGTGTTACTGCCCGCAGCATTCTTTACTGTTAAGTTTACAGTATATGTTCCTGCCTTTGAATACTTGTGAGTTGGATTCTGGAGGTATGACTTTGATCCATCTCCAAAGTCCCATTTCCAAGAAGTTGGGGAACCAGTACTTGTGTCAGTAAACTTAACCTTCAGTGGTGCTTTTCCTGTAGTTGGAGCTGCAGAAAATGCAGCAACTGGAGAGCTTTTCGAAAGGATACCCATATAGATATCAGCATTTCCATTGCGCATATCTGTCCATACTATCCTGTCACCATAGATCTCTGGCTCGTACTGATCTGATTTATCAGTAGTGTGACATTCCTGACCAGTGGCTAGATCGTACACATAGATATCCCAGTTTCCATTGCGAGAGTCCGTCCACACTATCCTGTCCCCATAAATATCAAGACCTTCTCCCACTGACCCAGTAGTGGTTATCTGAGTTTCTCTGCGAGTGGATAAGTTATACATGTATATATCGAATATATCGTAGTTTCCATCGTCATTGCGAGAATCCACCCATACTATTCTGTCACCGTAGATAGCAGGAAACCTCTTACTTGATTCATTGTTAGTAATTTGAGTTTCCTTTTTAGTAGATATATCGTACATGTAGACATCAGAATATCCATTGCGACAGTCTAACCATACTATCTTGTTCCCGTAGATATCAGGACAGTTTGTAGATCCGCTATTAGTGATCCGAGTTTCCTTGGAAGTAGATAAGTTGTACATGTAGATATCGTTCATTTCAAAGAGTCCATCTCGACGATAATCTGCCCACACTATTCTGTCCCCGTATATTGCAGGAGCAGAGTAAACTAATGAGTCGTCAATTATCCTTTTTTCCTTATTAGTGGAAATATCGTACGTATAAATGTCGCAATCTTCATAGTTTTCATAGTTGTATTCACCGCGATAACCCATGCAGGCAATCTTGTCACCGTAGATTGCAGGATACCATGTCCTTTCTGCATCAATAGGTATCTGAGTTTCCTTTTTCGTAGAAAGATTGTACATATAGGCATTAGCTTCTCCATTACGAGTATCTTCCCACGCAATTTTGTTACCATAGATAGCAGGGGAATACTGCTCTGCTGCACTGGTGATGATACGCTTTTCAGTGATCTTAAGCGCGGCAGCTTGTATAGATTCTGTAGTTACATTGTTTTCTTCTGTAGATAACTCATTTAAAACAACTTTGTCATCGGAAGAGTCTCCCGCTCCACCTGTGATTTCTGGTACGGTGAAGTTAGGAGGATCTGTTTCGGTTTGGAGTGCCGATGCCGTAGATGAAACAAAAATCAAAAATAAAATTATAAACGTTAAAGCTAAAGCTATTGAACACTCTTTTTCTTTCATTTTCACTTTTTCTTCCCCTTTTCCATTTCTTTTAGTGCTTATTATTCTCAGGAATTGCCGAAATAGAGCAGTGGTAAACTAAACATTGATCCTGCTTGCAACCGGCCACCATTGATGAGCAACCCGAAAACATTAAAAATTATATTATATTAAACCATAATTAGTTTTAATTGTCTTTAAATGAATTTAGAGTCCCTATATAAAATACTTACGATTTTTTAATATTAGATGCCTTGACGCAAAAAGTAAGGATAGAACGGAGAACATTTCAAATTAGCTTAAAAAGCTAAAGAGCTGAATTTTAAGATCAGTTATTGAAAATTGTGAAAAAATATTCAAATCTGACAAAAGGATTACTTTCGCCTTTTTATCAGATCTGATTGATGATCATACATACGCTTTAGACTTGATTTTTTATCCAGTTTTTCGGTTTAAGGATTTATTTTGCTTTCAGAGTATATACTTGGTTTTGTATTTGTTGTCACTTTTATGTAATTTGTTTTTGTTACGGTACTGCTGCCTGCAACATTGGTCACCGTAAGTGTAATCTTATAGTTTCCTTCCTGTGAATACTGATGCTTTGGATTCTGTTCTCTTGAAGTTATTCCGTCTCCAAAACTCCATTTCCACTTTTCTGGTAAACCTGCACTTTTGTCAGTAAAGACGACAGTTAATGGTGCTTTTCCTGAGGTAAAATATGCAGAAAATGCAGCAACGGGTTTTGCGATTTCATTTTTTAGATACTGTGACATCC
>NZ_LZPK01000244.1:0-7156 GCF_001729375.1 Methanosarcina sp. A14
CAAGATCCAGGAAGCTATACAGTAACACTTACGGCAACTAATGATGCTGGCAGTGACGAGAAAATAAAAGCCAGTTATATAGTAGTAAAAGAATCTGCAACGAATACAGAGTCCACAGTGAATACAGCGGAAAAAACGGTTGCCAAGTCTTCTGCATCTTCAAAAGAATCCACAAAGGATATAGAATCCACAACGAATACAGCGGAAAAAACGGTTGCCAAGTCTTCTGCATCTTCAAAAGAATCCACAAAGGATACAAAAATAAGCGCAAGCAAAATTGTTTCATTAAGTTATCTTCAAGTAGCAGCTGAAACTGACCCCGCAAGATCTCAGGGCAAAACAACTCCTGGAGCTACTGATTCTGTGAAAATTGTTGAAGCCGCTTTGGTCGAGGAAGGATATCTCGATGATACCTATGCACATGATGGAGCTTACGGATCCGCTACAATCAATGCTTATAAAAAATGGCAGGAGTCGTTAGGTTCCCCAGCAAAATATTGTGACGGAGTACCAGGAAAGACAGATTTGACCAAGCTTGGTAATAAGTATGGATTTACAGTGGATGCATCTACAGTCTCAGACTTTTATCTATATCGCTCAGAGGAAGATACTACAAAACTTAATAATGCAGATAGTAACAAGGAAACAACACCCAAATATACAAAAGTGACAAAAAGTAATCAGGATTCATTATTAAAACCATCAAGCGCATCCAAAGTTGATACCTCGTCTAAGGTTTATTCTGAACCAGATGTAAGAGTAGTCAGTGCAAAGCTAGATAGTTCCAGAGAATACATTGAAGTAGATTACTATTTAAAATCTGATTTTTATTCAAATAGTCGCACAGGCACTTCTTTTTCAATTGGCTACAAATTTAATAATCCACAAATAAACAGAGTTTTTGAAAATGAATTTGTAGATATTAATCAACCCAAAGGACATTATGTGGCAAAAATACCATATCCAGGGATTAACTTTGTGGATAAAGAACCAATGTCGGGGATTATTGCCAAAGTAACTATTTACACCCATTATACAACAGCATTTGGTAGAGACGGAAATGACCACTATAGAGCAAAGGGAATAACATTATCTACAGCACCAACTGGAAAACCATATGTTAGTGATCCTCATGTAGTTGATAGGTTCGACGTAGCAAAGGGATTTGTCATATCAAAAGCTACAGGAATTGGTATAGCTCTTTATTCTAAAATACCGAATGTAAAAAAATTAGGCATATTATTGACCGTGTTTGGAGAGTATAAAGATATAGATGAAAAATTTGGATTAAATACAGCGCCTCCCGATCTTTCGGTAGGTCAAATCATTCAAACCACTACCTGGTTTGATGATGATAATGGGTACGAAAACATAAAGATGTGGCAAAATCAGGAGGCTTTTGATAACCACTTAACGCCTATATATGATGCTAACATCTCTTGGCCTGTTCCATAATTACGATGTCAGGACTGTTAGTACAGGCATATCTTTCCCGTAACTATGTTAAGTTTATCATAGTTACGGGAAAGACAGACCAGATAATCTAATTGTTTTGGAGGAAATTTCCTTCAAGAATTAACTGCATAGAGAGATAATAGTTTATCAGGCTGGATTTTCTGGCTTACCTTTCGCGACATTGCTCACCCTTAAGTGCATAGGCCAGATACCCGCCTGCCTTCAATGACTTGGTACAGTGATTATCATAAAACCTATGAGTTTTCACTTCCTTTGAGCCAATTCCTGTGACAAATCACTGGAAATATCAGTTAAATCAATGTTTTACAATAAAACCTCTGCATTTTAATTGGTTAAATCCAAGCTTTAGGCTCTTTAAACATGTTTTTTAGTTATCAAGTTAATTAGGAAATTTCTGACACTCCTATAAAACATCTGAATAGCAGAAGTTCTGACACATAGGTAATTTGGGATGACATTGTTTAATTTTAAAATCCTTCAATGCAGAAAATTATCGTAACTTTTGCATATAATTATTTCAAATTTGGCTTGCTATGTTTTTTTCCTGTTTCTTACGTTTAATGAATACACGTATCGGCAGGTAAAGTAGAGGGGTCTAATTTTTGTGCTCTCTTGATATCGTTTTTTCTTATTCGTCGTTTTTGCACCTATAGTTTATGGAATACGACTAAACAAAAAAATATAGGCACGTTCACCCAATAACGTTTCATCCTGTTAGTTAACAAGTCCGAACAGAACATCCTTTCTTAATTGTCATTTTTGAAGGGCTGCCTAAATATTTCATTTCCACAAGAAATCGAGGTAAAAATTAAGGTGATATATAAATTAAGTATTACAAATTGTATTATCTTTCATACTAATTGTGTTAATGATCTAGAACGTTTTTGCAGTGGGAAAAATTGTGATTCTGGCCTATTTTGGGGTTGGCATATTTCGACTGCAAATTAATAGACACATTGGATTGAAATTTAATGTCGTTATTGAACTGAAACAATCCAGGCTTTATAACTATGTTGAACTTGATAGTCTTATATTTGAGATCTCAATCAGAGTTTAACATTAAATAAAGAGTATACAAAATTAATGCTATTAAGTAACAATATTAGTTTGTTATATAATATTTTTAAAAGTTACAATTTTATACTTAAGGGTAATAAGTTAATAACTGAATTTTAAAGCCTAAATTTTTACTTCTCGAACTTGGAACATTGAAAAAAGCTTCGTTTTCTATTGTACTTCGGAAGGAAAGGCCCCGGAAGAAGCCTTTGCCCATACTGCCAGGACTATGGAAGGCTCAAAAATCGGGGAAGCTTTTCAGGAAATTTCAATGAACCTGCTCAGTATGAGGACAAACCTCAAAGCTGCAATTTTTGATGAAGATTTCGGAGCCTTCAGGCACGTATATTCGGAAAGAATCCGAAACACAATGCTCCTTTTTACGGAAAGTGTCCACAAAAACCATGAAGCTGCAGGCGCCTCGATTATAAAGCTTGCAGACCATCTAAAAGAGCTCGGGACAGTCGAGGAACGAATCCGGCGCTCCCTTTACGACGTCACCTCAACCATGCGCTCCACGGCTGTGATTTTTGCTCCACTCATTGCAGGGATTACCCTTGCCCTGTCTGAGGTTATTACGAAAATTCTGAGCCAGGTAGCTGAAAGGGTAAACCGAATTCCTGCCGATATGTCAGGAATGCCTGTTGAAATCGGGCAGGCAGCATTTTCCCAGTCAATTTCTCCGGACCATTTCCTGCTTGCAATAGGGATTTACATTGTCCTGATCAGTGCTATCCTTACTCGCTTTGCAGGTTCGGTGGAATATGGAGGAGACCGGACGCAGTTGAAATATGATCTGGCCTGCATGCTCCCAATTTCAATTGCGATATTTGCAGTTTCTACCGCAACCTCAAGGATTATCTTCAGGGGGTTGGTGTGAAATAAGAGTTATAGTAAACTGGTGATTACTATCCATTCAAAAACTGATTTCAAAGCAAGAACTGATTTCAAAGCGCAAATAAAAGAAAGGGGCTTTAATTACCCCCAAAAAAATTAAAAGTTATATTCGACAAATTTGCATTCCTAAAATCGAACCAGTACTGTTCTATCGTATTGACAATACCTTGATTATTCACAGTATTGGCAGATCCATTTACAATATTCTGTGCTCCAGAGTCATTTATTTCAACAGGCTGTGTACTGTCTGAATCTGGCATCACAGGATCGGTTGTCTGTTCAGATGCATCCCCAAAATAACTTTTTACAATGTTATAACTAGTAACTCCCATAATTCCACAGTCAAACTTCTTGGAAGATCCCCAGTCTTTATACGACATGGTTTTATTCTTGTTATAAAAGGCTGTTACTTCCTTCCGTTGGGGTCCGAACCATCTATAGTATGCCTCATATCGTATCCTCTTTATATTGAGTGAGTAAAAGTAAATTTCATGTATTTACTGAAAATTTAAAAATTTAATTAAATTTGAGAAACAACCTTAAGCGATGTACTCAACTTTATAACTGTATGATTAAATTGTTGTGCATTTTTCAAGTTGGAAAATTCTCCATTCAATTTGAAGAGAATACATAAAAAGTAATGAAAAAAGTTAATTGTAATGGAATGAGGCTTTTTTCTCAGTAGATTCTATTTAATACAAGAGGTAAATGCCCTGGAAAGTCCAGAGCATTCGAAACTCTCAATTTAAGTTCAGGTACGTCTTCTTCCCAGGATGCCTGTAACTGCGAAAAGTCCTGCTATAGCAAGGACAGGACCAAACCCGGGAGTATCTTCGGGGTCTTCATTTTGCGCCGGAACTGATGATTCATCTTTTTCCTGATTGGAATCAGTTTTTCCCTCAGGCTGCTTGCTGCTTCCTTCAAGAGAAATCGGTACTCCTACATAAACAACAGGAGTATCCGAAACAACCTCTCCTGAGTATTCATCAAGGTCAAGGAAACTTGCTTTGCATGCAGGCAGATGGATTTCCCCTTCTTTATGCATTTGAAGGATATAGGTTACTTTTTTTGACCCGCCGCCGCTTTCGAGAATCTGCTTGAAACTGGTTTCCCCGCTTATTAGTTTAGCTTCAGGAGGTACGGTGTCGGTTACTGTCACACTTGAATCAACGTTTCCTGTGTTTTTTACAGTGATCGTTACGGTCAGTTCATCTCCGGAGTTCAGTTGCTGTCTGTTAATGGTTTTTGTAACTGAGATATCAGGCCCATAAATTTTTACCTTTTCCGAGTTATTGGAACCTGCGTCTCCGTTCTGCCCATTAGGCAGGATAAAATTAGCCGTTGTTTTTGGGAAAGTGAATTCTCCCGGTTTTTCAGGAATCAGGGTGTATTCAAAAACTTTTTCAGCTACTTCTCCGGATTTAAGGGAAAGGGTCTTCTCGAGCACAGCGTCTTTCTTAAGGTGCGTTTCGGAAGCGATCGAATCCTTAAGTACGATATCATCTATGTCGCAGAGCCCTGAGTTCCGGACATTGACCGAGACATGGATAGGCTTTCCCATGTGATTATCTCTTGTAATAAACTTTGAAATAACAAGGCCCCATTTTTTTTCTATTTTTATGACTTTGAAGCCTATGTCTTCGTACTTCTCGTTCCTTACATCCTCGCATGTAATTTTTGCAGTTATATTAAGGTTAGTGTCTTCCCAAGGTTTGGGAGCTTTCAGTGTAAGGTTCACAGGTTCAAGAGTCTCGTCTTTAAGAACATCTCCAAGTGTGTACTTTTTTTTTCCTTTAAGGACATCCATTCCGGCTGTGTCTATTGTTAGAATGGCATTTTTAGCTTTTGCGTCTCCATCGTTTTTAATCTCTATTGAGACATCGAGTACACTGTCTCCGGTAGATTTTGAATCATATGTGTCCTTTTTGGTTTCAACGTCTATGTCAAACTCTGGTTCTCCTTTTATAAGGATATCCAGTTTAGAATAAGGGTTCCAGTTTCCTGTCTTGAATTCCTTTCCATCCTTCTTGATAGTCTCATAATTCGGGTCCACTTTCTGGGCATAAACCTTTACCCTGTCGTTATATACGACTTCCATGCCTGCGGAGAGTGGAGAAGTCTTCAGTTTTTCCCTATCCATTGAGATTGAAACAAACACCTGTCCTTTATCGTTGAAATCTTCTGCCTTTATAACATAATCATTAACTGTTACTGTATCCCCCCAGTACAGTGTTTTTCCATCCAGTTTCTCTACCCACTCGATGTCTTCTTCCGCAAGAGCGGTCATTGAGAAAGCCGAAATGAAGAAAACTGCAAGTAATGCAATCAGTGCAAGCTTCTTAGCCATAGTTACCTTCCTTGAATTTTATCCTTTTATATCGAATCTGCGCACTGGAAGCATGCATTTTGAGCTGCTGTAATAGATACGGCTCTTTAGTTTTTTTATATTTTATAAATTATATCTACTTACTAACGGTTTTATTCACGAATGATACCAGTCATATGATATCAGCCGTATTTTACTATTCGATGCATTGATTTTGCCCCAGCACTCCCTATGATTTACACTTTTCTAATTCACCATTAATTTATTAACTCTAATTTTATGGCTTTCTTATTAAAGTCAAGATCACTATCAATTAGTAACTCTATGATTTGCTGGTCTAGATTGGGTATGGTCTAGACTGGTTTGTATTAAAGTCGTTTTGAGAAGAAATAGTTTAAACTCTATAAATTATCTTGGTATCAAGTATTTAATTTTTTGTACTGTTTGCAATCTTTAATAAACTTCTTATATCAGAGTTGTTTTCTTTTCAAGGCAGGGTATCTTCTTAAACGAAGAAAGGAGGTCCTCAAGTTTCAATTAAGATCAGCAGTCCCTTCCGGATGTAAGAGGTTTTTTCATGGAACTTATAAAAGTTGTAGAAATTCTCGAAGAAATTGCACCACCTGAACTTGCTGAAGGTTTTGACGAAGGCAGGATCGGGCTAATTCTCAACCTGGAAAACAATATAGAAAAAATTGCAGTTGCCCTTGATGCCAGTTCTTATGTGCTTAAGAAAGCTGCAGAAATGGGAGCAAATCTTCTGGTCACCCACCACACCCTTATCTTCCATCCGATAAACAAAATCTCAAAATCCCTGGCTGAATCCCTCAGGCTTGCCCTTGATAACGGGATATCCCTTTACAGCATGCATACAAATTATGATAGAGCCGAAGGAGGCATTAATGACGTGCTTGCTGCAAGGCTTGGGTTAAAGAATCTCAAAAATGTGGAAGTCGGTAGAATAGGAGAGGTTGAACCCTGTACTTCGGCTGAACTGGCTTCCAGTGTCTCGGAGACTTTGCAAACGCCTGTCATATATGCCGGAGAAAAAGAGGAAATAAGGCGGGTAATGGTTTTCGGCGGCAGTGGCTTTGCAACTGAGTTCCTTGAAATTGCAAGGGCAAATAAAGTTGATGCCTTCATATCTTCCGAACTTAAGCATAATATTCTCCGCGATTATGAGGACCTCTGCCTGATTGATGCCACTCACTATGCCACTGAAAATCCAGGCATGGAGGCTTTGTGCTCCAGACTTCGTAAAATTCCTGGGCTCAAAGTGGAGTTCATCGAACAGCCTTCCGGACTCAAGGCGATTGATAAAACCTGAACATTTTTCCGGATTCTAGTCAGTGAGGAAGATCCTGAAAAACTCAAACTAAATATAATACTTTAATTAAAATA
>NZ_LZPK01000245.1:0-5491 GCF_001729375.1 Methanosarcina sp. A14
AAATAATTTGAAAATATCCATAAATATTATATTGTGAATTGCCGACTTACGGAATGAAAGGGGGAACGGCAGTAGATGGCAGATGGACCGGGAAGGGACACCGATGCTGAGAAAGCTATAGGTACTGGTATTCACAGCAGAGAGATTGAAAGAGAAGTCTCAGTTGCTGAAGTCATGAATAAAGCAGTCATAATAATGGACATTAATTCAGATATTCCTGCCATTGCAAGGGAAATGGTCAGCCGCGATGCAGGAAGCGTCATTATTACAGAAAATGACAAAGCCATGGGAATTATAACTGAAAGGGACTTTGTAAAGGGTATTATTACAGAAGATAAAAAACCAGGTGAGGTAAAGGCAAGCGAAATCCTATCAACCCCCTTAATAACCGTAGAACCTGAAACAAGTATAGTAGAAGCTTCCGAGATCATGTTAAAGGCGAATATTAAAAGGCTGCCTGTCCTGGAAAACGGTAGAATAGTAGGAGTGATTTCGAACACTGACATCCTGATAGTAACGCCCGGACTTAATACTATCCTTAAAGAACTTATTGACATGAACAGAGAGGTTCTCCTTTCCACCCCATCAATCGAAGAGGTTTCAGAGGGAGAAGATTTGCAAACTGGGATGTGCGAATCCTGTAATATCTTTTCATATGATCTTAGACTTGTGGACGGAAGATACCTTTGCGGAAACTGCCGGCAAGAAGAAGGCGAGGACTACGAGTAACTTACGGTCTTTAGATATCGATTTTGAAATTCTTTTTTTAAAGAGAGTATAAGGAGGCAGACAATGAACGTTAGCGAGATTATGACAGATGAACCTGTAAGTATCAAAGAGGGAGAATTTGTGACTCGCGCCCGTCAGCTGATGCGCGATTACCTTCTTCGAAGCCTTGTCGTTGTTGACGAAGAAAACAGGCTTGTGGGAATGCTGAGTGACCAGGATATCTTGAGGATTACCTCTACACGCTCGAATGTCACAGTAGGCGGGTATGCAAGCCAGTCCCCTACAGTCACTCCAGACATGAATATTATAAAGGCCGCAAAACTGATGGTGCAGTCGAAGCAGAACAGAGTTCCCGTTGTTAAATCAACTACGGACCGTACAGTTGTTGGAGTCCTGAGTAATGTGGATATTCTCAGAAATGTTGAAGTTCCAAAAAATATTCCTAAAACATTGCATGCCGTGATGACGAAAAAAGTCAAAACGTGTTCACAAGAGGACAAAGTTAGCGTAGTCTGGGCGCGTATGCTCGAGACCGATTATACAGGTATTCCTGTAGTTTCAAAGAAAGGCGAACCCATTGGAATGATAACTCGCAGGGACATAATCAAATCAGGTGCTGTGCGCACTGAAGTGGAAGACGAGAGACGAACAAGGCCTAATGAAAGCCCAAAAGTTGAGAAGATAATGTCAACCCCTACGTATACACTTTCAGAAAAGGATTCTATTCAGAAAGCAATTGAGATGATTATTCGTCAGGATATCGGAAGAGTTACCATTGTAAATGAAAAAGACAGAGTATCTGGAATCGTTGATAGACAGGACCTTCTGGGATCTATTGTCAATGTATGGCCTGAAAAACCCTCAGAAAATCGCCTTTGAAAGAACATATAATGAAAGTATCCGGTGAAAGGTTAACAACTAATCACAGAATTAAAAGAGAATTAAAAGAGAATTAAAAGAGAATTAATGCAACGCAGAAAGCAGCATTAAATTTTCACACAAAAAGATTATAACATCAAAGATCATCATTAATAATAATTATAAATATAGGATAAAGTAAACCTTTTGGAAAAATTCGGGAGAAATTGCTTTCAGGTTTTATTTTTTCCGGGAGCAAATCTGGGTCTGTTGAGGAATGAACTACAGACTCCAAGAAAAGTTTCTGCAAGAAAGCAGGAAAAGAAGAAATGGAATACGAAAAAAGCAATTAACTGCAACTCGAATTCGGTGATCCTATTGAACAGAAATACGACATTTTCGTCCGTCGATAAGATGAAAGTTCAGCCAGGTGTAAGCAAATCCAAGAAAGCACAGCAGAAAGACCCTCACACGATTAGCAGCATGGGTACTATGCGAATAGGTCCTGAGTTTAAATCCCGCATTTCAGAACATGAGGGAAAAATCCTGGCCCTGGCAACAAGGAATGTATTAACCCTCCCTCCAACCGCAACAATAATGGACGCAATCAAGATTATGACTGAAAAGAGGTTCAGGCGTATTCCTATTACAAACGCCGGAACACGGAGGTTGGAAGGGGTAGTTACTTCCGTAGATATTATTGATTTTCTTGGGGGCGGAAGAAAGAATCTGCTCGTTGAAAACCGCTTCAAAGGTAACCTTCTAGCTGCGATCAACGAAGAAGTACGGCAAATCATGGAAACTGACATTCCCTATCTATCTGACCAGGCTGACTTTAAAGACGCTGTTTCAACAATGATTGAAAGAAGAACAGGTGGTCTGCCAATCGTGAACAGTGACATGCAGGTCGTCGCAATCTTTACCGAAAGGAATGCACTTGAACTGATGGGTGGACTTGTGACAAACAGAACTGTTGATGAATATATGACCGAGAACGTCAAGATGATATCAACTGATACACCCATTGGACAGGCAGCAAAAGTAATGGTAGATAACAGGCTCCGAAGGCTTCCTGTAGTTAAGGATGGCATCTTCGCAGGAATTATCACGTCCTCTGATATTATCCATTTCCTTGGAAATGGAGAAGCTTTCAGTAAGCTAACAACAGGAAACATTCACGAGGCTCTAGACCAGCCTGTAGGTTCTATTGTCTCAAGAGAGCTGATATGGACTGGTCCAGGTACAGACCTGGGAAAAGCAATGGAAATAATGCTTGAGAAAAAGATAGGTTCACTTCCGGTCCTGGATAACGGGCTGCTCCGCGGTATTATTACTGAAAGGGATCTTCTGAGATCTCTTAAATGAACTTGAGAACATAATCAATTGATTAGGTGATTCCAATTGATTAAACCTGGTCCAGGCTGTCCAGGCAGTTCAAGCTGGTTCAAACTATTACTGGTTCAAACTGTTACGGAACTTAACTAAGTTTAGCGAAAATTAAAATTAAACTGAGCATTAAGTCGATTGAGCCCGAAAAACCTTCGGATTTAAGTTTTAAGGAGATTAAGTTTTAAGGAGATTAAGTTTTAAGGAGATTAAGTTTTAAGGAGATTAAGCTTCCAAGAGATTTGGAGAAAAGGAAAATTCTCTAGCTGGATAGATAGAAAAGTAAGCTGTACATTGAGTACTTAGAATTTGAAGTGTAGCTCATTTTAAAGTAAGAACTTTATAAAATAAGAACCTATTAAAATAACTCTCGCTTCAACAAGAGGTACTGGTTACTTCCTTAAAAGTTGACCGAGTATAGCTAAAAATTGTAACTTTTGCTTCCGATTCAAAAAGTATAATTATTGACACTTATATATTGTAAAAGTGAAGGAGGTACTTCATGAATGTAGCGGACATCATGAGTTCACCTGTGTACGTCGTAAACACAGAAGAACCCGTGTCACGTGCGAGAAAACTGATGTTAAGGCATAAAATCAGTACGTTGCTTGTTCTCAATGAGGACAAGATAGTGGGAATCGTTACAAAATCAGACATCACTAACCGTCTGGCTCAGGCTGAACCTCTCTGGAGGAGAAGACCGATAGATCAGATCCCTATCAAATTATTGATGACTGAGTCGGTTATTAGCATCTATCCTGAAGCCTCTATTTCCCAGGCAGCTGCCTTAATGCTTGAGAACGGAGTGCATACTATTCCGGTGGTAAAGAACGATATTGTAGGTATTATCACCAGGACAGATCTTGTGCGCTATGTTGCGGAAAATAAAGAGGATATGAAAACAAAAATCTCTAAATTAATGACTGAGGATATTATTTCTGTTCACAGGCATCATACTATCAACCATGTGATTGACGAAATGAACAGGAATAACATTGAAAGAGTGATCGTTAAAGACGATGCAGGAAAGCCTGTAGGGATTATTTCCAGCAGAAGTCTCGCCTTAAATCTCTTAACTGATTTTCAAGGCGAACTTTCCATGAAAAATATCAAGATGACCAGGAAATCCTCTCCTGGAGGCCAGAAGACCTATAGATACGTAAAAGAGTTACCCTTGACCGCAGAAGATATCATGATATCTCCAATAAATTCCATTGACGTAAATGAGGATGTTAGTGCAGCCGCCAAAAAGATGATGGAAGATGGAGTGACTGCATTACCCGTCAGTGATGGAGAAGATATAGTGGGTATACTAAGCAGAACCGATATCATGAAAGCCATCCTCTGAAACACCGCAGTGGAGGTATGTACTGCGAAAAAAACAATAAACTGCGATAGATAAATCATCCAAAGTAAGAAAAGGATACGGAATTAAACCGTAGGAAACGGATGAAGAAAACACGCGAAGAATTGCGAAAAATATAATTGAAAATTCTGGATACGCATGAGGTGAATTGCATGCAAGCTAAAGACATAATGGTACAGCCATACAGGATTGATAAGTCAGACACTATATCTCACGCTCTGGATCTAATGGAAAAGAAAAACACAAAACGTCTGCTGGTAGTTCACGACGACCAGATAATCGGTGTACTTACAATGAGAAGTCTGACAGAGCAGCTAGGGACTCGTAAGAAACTGAGTAAACCTGCATCCTCTCTGCATGTTGCAACAGCCGTATCCGACAATTTTGTAAAGGTTCTGCCTGATACCGATACCAAGGATGTTCTTACCCTGATGAAAAAGACTGGTGGCGTAATTATTGTCACTGATAATGGAAAAGCTCTGGGCTGGGTGACACCCCAAGAATTCATGGAACTAAACCACTTCACAGGCTTTGCCGGGGAAGTAATGGAAAAAAGTCCTGTAGTTATCAGTTCATCTGAGAGGGTTAGCCACGCTAGGAGACTTATCCTTGACAAAGATGTAGGAAGGCTGCCAGTAATTGAAAACGGAAAACTTGTAGGCATTATTGCTGAAGACGATATTGCCTTTGCCATGCGTTCTTTCAGAGATCTGGTGGCTGATAATCAGCAGGATTCAAGGATCAAGAACCTATTGGTAGGGGATATTATGACCCGTAGTGTGATTAGTGTCTATACCAATACTCCGCTTGAAGAAGCTGTTAGGACAATGCTAGAACACGATGTAGGAGGTGTTCCAGTCCTTAGCTTGGATGATGAACTTGCTGGTTTCCTGGCCCGCAGAAATGTAATAAATACACTTGAGAAATAAGCTCAAAACCAGAGAAAGAGAGCCAGAAAAAACTTAAGTGAAATCCTGAAAGCCAGTAATTAAAAAAAGGCCTGCTTTCTTAAAAACAGGCCTTTTTGAACTTTACAATTTCCTTTGAACTTTACAATTTCTTTTGAACTTTACAATTTCTTTTGGATTTTACAATTTCTTTTGGATTTTACAATTTCTTTTGGATTTTACAATTTCTTTTGAATTTTACAAT
>NZ_LZPK01000246.1:0-5472 GCF_001729375.1 Methanosarcina sp. A14
ATAGAAGGATAGATCATATAGAAGGATAGAGCATATAATTAGAAGGCTCATATTTTTTAACACTTAATTATTAAATATTTTTTGATTTTTTGAGTTTCGAGATCTAGATAGCCTTTCTTCTAATGCTGTCACATAATCTTGTCCTTATTAACAAAAAAATTAAAAATTCACTCAAAAATATTAAAATATCCCGTTACTTATAATACCTTTATGCTTAGGCCGAAAATTCTAGGGCTGTTCCGCTTATTCCGTTTTGAACTGTCATTTACAGCAGGAGTGTGCGTGATACTGGGGGAGTTACTGGCATTAGGTACACTTCCTACCATAACCGAAATTATATTGGGGTTTCTAAGCATTTTTTTCATTTCGGCTACGTCTCTCATCCTTAACGACTATTTTGATCTCGAAATGGACAGAATAAACGCACCAGAAAGGCCACTCCCAGCAGGTCTTGTTACTGAACGAGAAGTCGTTTTACTCTCCATTGTTGTGGCAGTGCTTGGACTTATCACAAGCTACCTGATTAGTTTAGAGGCTTTGTTAGTCGTTATTCTGGTCTGGGCAATTGGTTTACTTTACAACTGGCGGTTCAAAAAGGCTGGTCTTATTGGAAATCTAATGGTCAGCTTTTCGGTTGGAATGACTTTTATTTTTGGTGGTATAGTAGTAAACAAACCATTTGAAACAATCGTCTGGCTTTTCGCAATTATATTAATACTTGCAGATTTAGGAGAGGAAATTGCGGCAGATGCTATGGATATTGAAGGCGATAGACAGGCAGGATCTCGTTCTCTAGCCCTGGTAATTGGTCGCGAAAATGCATTGAAAATCAGCGGAGCAGCTTTCTTACTGGTAGTTGCTGCAAGTATCTTGCCGTTTTTGTTTGGCTGGTTAGAACGGATTTATCTGTTTCCCATTTTACTGATGGATCTGGTTATTCTGTACTCAACAGGTAAATTGTTAGACCCAAGAACAGCAAATCGGCGAATTTACATTCGCTGGATATACCTTGCTGGATTGGTGGCATTCTTAATTTTCATATTCATTCGAATGTTCAGGTGAAAGTATTGTGGCAGTTTGATTCCAAGCCTCTCAATACCATACTCACCGGATAATTACAAAAATTCGCCCACAAATTTGGGAAGTCTGTCCAACGGATTCAATATCTGGTGGTTTCATCCACCCGGTCTTGCTCTTAAGGTAATGTCAGCATCTGGACGAAAGCTCCTATCTTTCAACTGATTAGTTAGAAAACTCCACTAAAACAAGAATTGAAACCCAGAAAAACGTTTTCAGCCGGAGATTCACAAATAAGGTCACGATCAATGTTCACTAAAATAAGAATTGAAATTCATATCCAGCAGATAAATCTCTAGCTGGATACATACTATCATAACAGGCCAAACTCGTAAATATTGAGATATATACATGGATTATGCATTTCTTTTTTCCGTTTATTTTTCCCTTTTCATCATTGCCGGAAGAAATGTAAAAATAGTTAAAACCTTCTTTATAAATATCTTATACACCATTGCAGGTGAACCGATGCCAGATATGAAAGAACTTCTACATCACACAGTAATGGCTCCTTCGGGGCACAATACACAGCCCTGGAAGTTCAGGATAAAAGAAAATGCAGTTTTTATTTATCCAGATTTCTCAAGGAGACTCCCGGTTGTTGACCCCCTGGAATGGGAGCTATATATAAGCCTCGGATGTGCACTAGAGAATCTGGTAATAGCTGCCGAGCATGAAGGGTACAGAGCACTGGTGGGATACTCTTTTGAGGACGGGGCTATTTCTGTAAATCTAGAGCTTGCAGACGGTAAAGCCAATAATGACTGGCTTTTCAATGTTATCCATATAAAGCAGAGTACTCGAAGACAATATGACGGAAGACCTATTCCTGGAGCTGATCTGGAAAGGCTTGCATCACTTCCATTAGAGAAGGGAGTGTCGGTGCTTTTTGTGACTGAACCGGAAAAAATAGAAGGGATAATAGGGCTTGTTAAGGAAGGCAACAGCATACAGATGAATGACCGGGATTTTATGCAGGAACTGATTTCATGGATAAGATTCAACGAGGCCGAAGCAAACCGATATCGTGATGGTCTTAGCTCAAAGGCCATGGGAAACCCGTCATCGCCTCGCTTCATAGGAAAATTATTCATGAAATTCTTTTTGAATGCTAAGGGTCAATCGAAAAAGGATGAAAAATACATCAGAAGCTCGTCTGTGTTGATGGTCTTACTGTCGGAAAACAATGATATAATCTCCTGGATCAATACAGGGCGAAGTTTTGAAAGGTTGGCATTATTTGCCACAGCTCTTGGTATCAAAAACGCCCATATCAATCAGCCGTGCGAAGTGCCGGAACTCAAAAAGAAGTTACAAAAGCTATTGTCCGCAGGCAACATACACCCCCAGCTTTTACTACGCCTGGGATATGCAGAGTCTCTTCCCAGATCTCTGAGAAGACCTGTGTCCGAGGTTATAATCTGAATATCTTCCGGTTAACAGGTAATGTTCGAGCTGACTTTCGGTAGATCGACATTTCATTTTCTATAATCATTACTGATGACGAATGATGACGATTTTGAAATGATGCATCCTAATTGTGTGTAGTTATTAGGTTTACATATGATCCACATATGATCCAAACATAATCTCTCATACTAAATTTTAATGGAAAATGATTCAGTGTTTATATGTGTCGTTGGAGTTGAGCCACATGTTAATCAGCTTTAAACCTCACATAAAGTAAGTGAATGTTCAAAAATGGCATCAGGAGGATTATTCAAATTTTTAATGTCGACCTGCCGAAAGTAGGTTCGAGAACAATATCTACTAAAAAAGGGCAAATCATACTACAATTCCAAAAAGAGGAAAACAAAAATGAGAAAAAATACAAGTTTTATAAAAAACAAAGTATTTTAATTTATATTTTCAATGGGCACTGTAGGAATAAACTGTTATTCCGTAGTTACTCCATCGAATTCCGCTTCATTGGCTTCGGCTTCTTCTTTTGTCGCACGCACGATTCCATCCTTGTGGTGCGCCGGTGAATAGATTGTGTAGAGTTTCAACTCCTTCGTTTCCGAAGTATTGATTACATTGTGCTGCGCGCCGGCCGGTACAACTACTGCAACACCGTCCTCAAGGTCGTATTCGTTACCGTCAATTATGCACTTCCCTTTTCCCTGCTCAAAACGGAAAAACTGGTCGTTTTCTTCATGCACTTCCATCCCGATTTCTTCCCCGGGTTTGAGGCTCATAAGTACCAGCTGGCTGTGTTTTGAGGTATAGAGTACCTTGCGGAAATTGTTGTTTTCCAGAGTGGCTTTTTCGATATTTATAGAATATCCTTTCATATATTTTCATTTATAGTTAGTTGTATATAAGAGTATTTGAGATCAAATTTTACTAAATATCCACCTTATGATAAATTAAAAATATTATTTGCATAACTTTAATCTAAGTTCCGTATTTATGCTCCTAAATAAAATTCCTTAAAACCGTCATTGAAATAAATAATTGTTTTCAGGGTTTAATAAAAGTGTATCTCCTTTTGCTGGTTACCCAGAAGACGAACGACACTATTTAAAATGGGGTGGCTGATCATGATCGGGCATTCGAGTTCAAACTTAATACTCAATCTCAGGCAAGAGCAGCATTAATAGTATTTTTCCGATGTGGAATGCTTTCTTTTGCATATCTCATAATTAACTTTGCAAAACTCTCTAAATGCTATATCTACGAATTTGTCCGGTTTGTTGTAAGTGTTCCGGTTTGTTGTAAGCGGATTCTTGCTGTTTGAAATTTATGCGAATAATAAAAGGATTTTCTAAAAATTCAATAAAAGCATTTCCATTTTTTAGTTCTATATGAAAATCTATAGTCTAACTTTTTATATCCAAAGATTAATATACTTGTAAATGCTATTTTTATTTGAAATATATTATATTAACACTGTGATTCATAAGTCATTGTTTAAAATCATAGTTTATTGTTTCTGCAAATTTGAAACTCTTGTATCTGCAATCTAAAAACTATTTCACAAATCAAAATCACTTAAAAAGAAGGAAGCGAGGATTTTGGATACTCAAAAAATGAAAGATCTCATAAGGAAATTTAATGTCTGTATTGAAAGGAATAAAGACCATCAGGCTTATTCAGACTTTAAAGAAGGAGTTAATAAAGGCCTGGATATAGCTAAATATACTTTCGAGGATAATCTGGAAAAACTCTCTCTTTCCGACCTGGACGATGATCCGGACGAAAAAATAAGAGGCTTGGAGAATAACTTTAACCAGCTTTTAGACGGCATCACCCTGTCAAAAAAGCCAAATTTCTCGGAGCAGCGCCTGGATGGAGTGTATACCGGATTCGAAAAATCCAAAAGAATATTTAAAGAATTCATAACCGAATCATTTCCCCTGGAGAACACATAAAAAACCTTGTGACTACAAGTTTAAGAGTTCTACATCTTTGAGGTAATTAAAAGTTCTATTTTTATTTTATTGAAATTAAAAGTTCTATTTTTGTTTTATTGAGCTCTAAACCTCTATTTTTTTATTATTAAGCTCTAAACCTATATTTTTGATTGAGCTTAAAATCTCTATTTTTTAATTGAACTTAAAAACGCTGATTTTTAAGATTAATACTGATTTTTAATCTCAGCACTTTTCTATCAAAAACATAATAAAAATGGAGTATTGATAGGCAGGACTCTGCAGAAAACAAGAAAAATGATAGCATACTGACTCAAGATGACTCAATAATTGGAGAGCGCGACATTCCATGTTAAGAGAAGAAACTAAATTTAAGGAGACATTCTAGTAGAAAGAATAGGAAGTTTTGAACTCGCGCCCGATCAGCCAGCACGTCGGTTTACTGAAGATAGGAAGCATTACACTCATCATAGCCCGCTAACAGAAAAGGAGAAAGTCGAGGTTGAAATCTTCCGGTAGATAATTACCTGTAGAAACTGCAACCTTTCCAGAGAGAAAGAAATAATCCGGAAAATTAGAATATTCATGAGTGAAAACCATTATAATTGGGCTTGTAATCATTTTTTCCGAATTGCTCTTTAGCCTGTGCAGGTACTAAAATAGGTCTGGAATTCTTAAATATCAAAACGTACCGAAAATGTTAAAAAGGATGTTGCATAAACGTGTTTTCAATACCATATGAAGGCAAATAGGAGAAACTAAGACGTCACCAATCGAAATACAAACCTCGGTATGTGCATTGTTGTTTATGTCTGTCTGTGCAGCAATTTTGTTCTTCAGCTGTAAGCTTTTTGCCTGGAGGTACCCAAATTATAATAGAGTTAACAAATTTATGAAACTAATGAAGTATAATAAAGTATAAAAAGAAATAAATACAGTTTTCCATTTTTTTTATTGCTGTTTTTATCCAGTTTTGATTTTTTTTCTATTATTTCTTTTATGTTTTAAGTTTTGTACACTC
>NZ_LZPK01000247.1:0-8266 GCF_001729375.1 Methanosarcina sp. A14
ACGACTCTTGTTGCATATCTCACAAGTTCAACGTCGTGGGTAACAATAATGATCGTCTTCCCTTCTCTTGTGTGCAACTCATCCAGAAAATCCAGAATATAATATCCAGTCTTGGTATCCAGGTTTCCTGTAGGTTCATCTGCCAGGATTATGGGCGGGTTTACAGCTAGGGAACGGGCTATTGCAACTCTCTGCCTTTGTCCGCCTGAAAGCTGGGACGGAAGGTTTTGTCTCTTGTTTGAGAGCCCGACAATGTCAAGCAGATATGAGGCTTTTTTTCTGGCCAGTTGTCTATCTTCTTCCTGAAATTCCATCGGTAAAAGCACGTTTTCTTCCGTATTCAGGGTTGGAAGAAGGTTAAAGCTCTGGAATATGAAGCCAATCATTTTTCCTCGGATAATGGCGAGTTCTGATTCATTTAATTCTGAAATATCCTTAGAATTCAGGCAAACCGTGCCTTTTGATGGTATATCCAGGCAGCCCAGCAGGTTCATCATCGTACTCTTTCCACTTCCGCTGGGCCCGAGAATGATCAGAAATTCCCCTTCGTAAATTTCCAGGTTTATTCCTTTAAGGGCTGCAAACTCAACCTCCCCCATCTGATAAATTTTCCAGACATTGGTCAGCTTGATAAGAGGCTCATCTTTATTTTGAGATATCCTTCCCGCATTGGAACTTTTAGCATCACTGTTTCCGGAATTAAAGTATGGAATGGATTCTAAATTCCCAACTGAGCCATTCTCCTCGGAACCATTCTCGGATTCGTCATAGAAATCCGTCTTTCTTTCGAGGGAATCCATAAATTTTGAGAGATTCAATTTTGATTTGAAATAATCTATTATTTCAGTAAGTGTCATACCCACCCTCTAAAAAGTTAGTTATATCTGAGCTGAACTTTTTTAAAGAACCTGAGTTGAATTTTTTTGTTTATAATATAAGTTATTCCTTAAACGATTTTATGATGAGATGAAAACCCTTTTTGTGACAGACCTAACGACTTTTTTGTGACAGATCTGAAAACTTTTCTTGTGACAGACCTAAAGATTTTCTTGATCTGACACAAAAACTCTTTTGTAAACTGTTAGATATTAGACATTTTATCTGCAATTTCTGATCCAGCAGCAGTTTTTGAAGACTTTTTCTGTTCTTTGAAGATTTTATAGATCCTGAAAAGCAGGAACCCGGAAAGCAGAAATGCCAGAAAATCTGAGATCGGATAAGCTGCCCAGACTCCATTCAGTTGATAATACCGGGGAAGAATGGTAACAAGAGGGATCAGGAAGAGGAGCTGCCGGCTAATTGAAAGAAGGAACGCAGGTTTTGCTTTTCCCAAAGCCTGGAACAGGATTGATGTGATCACATTCATGCCTACCAGAGGCATACCCAGAAGCATGATAGTTATAGCTTTTTTTCCAATCTCCAGATATTGCGGGTCTGCACTGAATAATCCGAGAATTTGTTCTTTTAAGAGTAATATGCTCAGCAGGCCCAGTATTCCAATAGTCGTTGTCGCTGCAAGCGATAATTTTACAGCTTCGACTATTCTTTCATATTTTTTTGCTCCATAGTTAAACCCGACAATAGGTTGCAGGCCAAAGCCCATACCCAAAAGGGACATGAAAATGAAGGAGTTAACTTTTATTATTACACCAAAAACGGCAATTGCGCTATCTCCTCCATAAGTTGCGAGTGCATTGAACACGAAAATCATCATGACACTGTTTGAGCACTGCATTACAAAAGACCCAATACCAATAGCCCAGATTTCCTTAACAATTTTCATATCGGGTTTCAAGGTTTTGGGTCTGAAATGAACAGCTCCTTTTCCTTTGAGGTAGTAAAGCAGGAGCCAGATCGAAGCTATTGTTTGTGATATTACGGTTGCAATTGCAGCCCCTTTTACACCCATTCCAAAACCAAGCATAAAAAGCGGGTCAAGGAAGATATTGAGACCGCCTCCTACAAGCATAGCATTCATTGCAAGGCGGGCGTTTCCTTCGGAGCGAACAATATTCTGAGTAGCCACTCCAAAGACAAAGACAGTTCCTCCTAATATTATATATTTAAGATATTCTCTGGCATAGGGCATGACACCAGCAGTTGCTCCGAAAATCTTCAAAATCGGATCAAGATAATAAAGGCAAGGAATGGCTATAAGCACACTTAATATTAAACTCAGGGAAAAAACATTTCCAAGTACTTTTTCGGCTTTTTCATTTTCTCGAGCTCCAAGAGCACGCGAAATTATGGAAGAACCTCCTGTTCCGAGCACAATTCCAAAAGCTACCACCATCATCTGGATTGGAAATGCTATCGAAAGTCCGCCTATGGCCTGGACGTCATCTGTTCCATAGGCCATTCCCACGAAAAAGGTGTCCACTACGTTATAAATAGCCTGAACCAGCATTCCGATGACAATAGGGGCTGAGAGCTTAAACAAGAGCTTCTTTATGTTATCTTTGCCGAGGAACTCACTTTTTTCATCCATATTTTTTTATCTCCATCGTTTTTCACCTCAATCGTCTGATCTGTCAGATGGAGGCTCGAACCCAGGCTCAAAAAGTTTAGTTACAGCTTTATGAATGAGCATCCTGAAAATTTCTTTTTCTTCAAAGGTAAAATCCGAAAAGAGAATATCTGTAAAAGCAGTCAACTTTTTTAAAATAATATCTCTCATTTCCTTTCCTTTATCAGTAAGGTAAACCCTGTAAGCTCGAAGGTCAGTTTCGTCCCTTTCCCTGTAAACGTAACCTTCTTTTTCCAGACTCTGGATTGCTCTGGCACTTGTTGCTTTGCTAACTTTCAGTTCCTTTGCAAGAGTTTCCTGGGATACTCCATCTTTGTAGTATAATGACATTAAAAACTCAAACTGTCCGCTTCCGACCCTGTAAGCTTCGAGTTCTTTTACCATGTACGCCAGATGGCTCCTGTAAATGTAAGCAATAGGGCCTAATATTTCTCTTGGATCTTTTCTTTTTGGGTCTGTTTCTCTTAAGTTTCCTTCTCTCAGGTCTTCCATAATTTGATCCTTCACATTTTATGAGCTGGGCAGCTTGTTTTTTAAATATAACATTGTGAAAATCATTACAAATGAAGCTGATCCGACCTCTATAGGCTTGTGAGGTATATAATAGTTCCGAATGAAACTAAACTTAAATGCAAAATAACTGGTTAGTATATATACTCATAAAGGAAGTAATTTTTATCCCAAAAATAAATATTTATTTACAGGTTTCTATAGCAAATTAATTTCTTTAAGGTGAAAAAATGGGAAGTAAAGACCTGATACAGGATCATCAGCAGATAGAAGAGATTCTCTCAAAGGCAAAGTTCCTTCGTATCGCCCTCTCGGACTCAGACAAACCTTACATTATCCCAATGGCTTTTGGATACGAAGATAACAAAATTTATCTCCACTGTTCTAGCAAAGGCAAGAAGATCGAGATCCTTAACAGGAACCCCAGAGTCGCTTTCGAAGCCGATGCTGAAGCTGAAGTCGTCACTGCCGAAGATATCTGCAAATATAATGTCTGCTATCGAAGTGTTGTAGGGAACGGACAGGCATTGTTTGTTGAAGATTATGATGATAAAGTAGAAGGGCTTACTATCCTTTCCGAGCATTACGGGAAAAAAGGGCCTTTTGAGTTTGAAGAATGGAAAGTTAACAGGTTGTGCGTAATTGAGATTGAGATTGAAGAAATGACAGGAAAGCAGCATGGGTTTTAAGTGAAGCAGAAAAGATCTTTGTAAAAAACAATCTGTTCTTCAATCTTCACTTTTATATTTCAAGTTTTATATTTCAAGTTTTATAATTCAACTTTTATATTTAAACTTCTACATTTCAAGTTTTCTAATTTAATTTTTATATTTTGGCGTTTATTATCCTGACTTAAAGTTCTTTATTATTTATGTAAACAAATTACTATATTTATGATATTTTTAAACCAGATGATACGCAAAAGCACTTAAAACCAGCCTGATTAATGAAAAAACAATTGAAATCATTGAAAAGGCTACAAGATATACGTTTAGAGCCAGTATCTCTGCAAAAAGGCCGGAGAAATCAGCATTGAAAACGAGAGCAAACAAATTTATCAGCAAAATGAAAAAGAGTATGGTTACAAAACCCCTGCCTGCTCCTTTAAGGTCTTCTTTGCTCAGGGCTATATGCGAAGAGATTGCGATTGCTAGGGCAAAATAAATCCAGAAATTGAGAGAAAACAGGTTTTCTACCGAAAATATGCTTTGAAAAAGACCTGCGGTAAGGGCGAAGATTTTTGTCAAAATATACTGGTCCGGCTGGGCAGGTTCAAGGGTAAGATAATTGGCAACCCTTGTAAAAGAATCCGGCAGCAGCAGTTTCATGCCGATGATAAGAGCCGTGGTCCCGCTGAAGATCGGGCCCATACCTATGAAAAAGTTTCCTATGTTCTGGTAGAGGCTTTTAGGGTTCCAGCTATGATTGACGTATCCAAGGGTTCCGTCCTTTTCCTTGTGGGTAAACAGCTTGAGTTTAGTTATTTTGTGTCTGAATACGTAGCACATCAGCAGGTGGCCGAGTTCGTGAATCGGAGTGCCTATCCAGGCTGTGACCAGAATTCCTTTCCTGCCAAAAGCTCTCTGGACGTAAAAGTTAGCCCGGTTCTCAAGAAGGCCGAGTATCATCCCGACAAGAATCAGAGAGCCTGTGACATAGAGAGTGTCAAACAGGCTTACCCGAAAAACCGTAAGAAATGTATTTTCCATTTTGGACTCCTTTTTGTAACTTCAGGAGAAGTTTTGGCTTTGAATTAACCCTGGATTAAATTTCACAGCTATTACTGTGATTCCTAAGTAGGCTCATCACACTTGATTTTTTAATAGATCCGAAGACCACGGATTTTTCCGTGGATAAGGAATTGATTTTGAAATCGAAGCGCTAGCTTATAGGTCAGTGTATAGGGTCAACATATAGGTCAGTGTATAGGATCAACATATAGGTCAATTTGTAGGTCAACTTATAGGTCAACTTATAGGTCAACTTATAGGTCAACTCATAAGTTAGCTTTTTATTATAAAGTGGCCGAAAATATAAACTTCGCGCCTGTCATATACAGAATCAAAAAAGCTTAATAAAGGTTAAAAGAGAAAAATACTTCTTCTTTCAGGAACATTCAATGACTAGACTCAATAGTCATTCTTTTCAGCATATTTCAAGATCTTCCTGACCTGCAAGATCGAACCAGACTGGGTTTTCGTCTTAGTGCCCTCAACGAAAGAGCCCATGAAACTTATAATTCCTTGTAACTTTGATTGGCCAACCTTGATAGTGAAAATCAAAATGCCCAATCGGGAATGCGCAGAGTTTATTCTGTGACTTCTGTGACGAGGTCTTAGGGTCACAGTGATAATTTATTGTGATTTCTTCGTCTTCCTGAATATCTCTTATGCAGACGTATTTTAAAAGGCTGTTATCGAAGTCTTTATAGTACCTTGCATTCGGGTTGTACGAGTGGTTATAACGAGAACCATAGCCCAGCGCCACAGCTGCATCTTTTGAATCAGGATCCACGGCGAAATAATAATTATAGAGCTTGGTAAGCTCAAGTGAGTCTATCTCTTCAGAGGGTAAGACTATGAAAGGACAGGTTTCTATTACCTCGCCTTTTCTAAAGTTCCTCTGTGCAAACACGCCCCTACCTTTTCCAGGTGATTCTTTTACACTTATCGACAATATATGGTCACATCCCCGCAAAATTTAAAAGTTGCTTATGAACTGTTTTATTATATTTATAAAGAATACGATTTATAGTTTTCTCTTTGAATTTTTTAGTTTAGTATTCACATTTAGTGCTTAACATTCAGTGCTTAGCCAAGACAGATATTTCCTGAGTTTCTTCACGGAGTGCATTTTCATTTCCGGATACATGACTGGATGTAGAAATTTTCTCTGTACTCCTGAGAAACCTGTAATATCCAAAGCCTATCAAAAAGACCGGATAGGCAATTTTCCAGGTAAAACCTGAGACCAAAAAACTCAGGGACACGAGTGAAAGAACCGAGAAAGTCCATTTCTTCCAGCCGTTTTCGGTTTTCCAGTATGCAATTATAATGAAAGCGTAGAGGAAAACGAAATTCTGGTTTACGAGCAGTATCATCGCTGATACCGGAATTTTTAGGAGATAACTTCCAAGAATCAGGAAAATTGAAAGTACATACAGCCCAACAAGGCTGGGCACAGGAATATTCCTTTTTGAAAGCTTTCCGAATATCTCAGGAAAAATTCCAGTCCTGCCCCCGGCGTACAGCAGGCGGCTTGCAGTAAAGTCCCAGGAACAGGCATTTGCTGCAATAACTATTATCATGAGCCAGATGAGCAGTTTTCCTCCGGGCGTAAAAAGCACGAGGCCGGAAAGCCCGGCTGCCCCCTGAAGAGAAGCACCTGAAACACTAGCTCCCGTGCTGATTAAGGCAAGTACAAGGTAAATTGAGGTCACAAGGGCAAAACTTAGCCAGTAAAGGCGAGGTACGTTTTTTTCAGGATCTTTTATTTCCCCAAGGGAAAAAGAAAGGTTTTCCCAGCCCAAAAAAGCCCAGAAAAGGAGGGCTGCAACTTTCCAGATGTTATGCAGGTCTATATGCGCGTTGCCGCTAATTGCTTCGCTGGCAATTCCGAGGCCCGAGCCCAGAAAATCAAGGTTAAAGGCAATAAGCAGGCCTATTAGCAGAAAAAGGACAGCCAGAGATGCGTAATTGATTAGAGAGATAACCCTCATTCCTGCCATGTTCGAAAGAAACATCAGGGTTACAAGAAGGATTGCAAAAAGTGCTGCTCCTGTGTTTGATAACTGAAAAAGCTGCTTCATATATTCGCTGCCTATAAGGGCAACTGCAGGAAGCCCGAAAAATAAAGAGCCTCCCACAAGGTAGGAAACCGCATATCCTCCCCAGGGTCCAACAGCCTTTTCAGCATAACCTGCAAGTCCGGCTGTAGAAGGAAATTTAAGGCCAAGGCTGGAGCAGACTTCGATAAGAGGGACTGCGACAATCGCTATAAGGAACCAGCCGAGGATTGCTTCATAGACGGTTCCTGCATCAAGTGCCAAGCCTGGCAGTGCAAGAATCCCTGTGCCTATAAGCATGCAAATTGCAAGCCCCATGCCCCGAGTGAAGGAAATCGTTTTCTTAAGTTCGGTCATTTTTATCTCTTAGGCTACCTGTAAAAGGTTTTGTATATTTATTTGTTCGCAAAGAGGCTTTCAGATAATTAAAACACATACTAAATATATTTTTCTAAAACCCTTAGTAGAAGAAAAGAGTTAAACATCGAAAAAGAATTAAAATATGCCGAAGTAATGCAAAAAAGCAATTGCGAGTGCCACGAAACTAATAATCAGCAAAAATCCCGAAATACGGATGTACCTGTACTTAATTTTCACCATTTCCTCGAATTTTTCCTTTGAGTCCCTAGTCGAATTTATGTTAATCTCATACCTTTTCCTTATAAGCACCATCACCGCAAAAATCAAACTCAGTAACCACAGCACAAGCGGAGCCATATAAATCAGGACAGAATACCATGTTGCTCCCTTAATATCTGAAAATGCAATAGCATGAAAATAAATTCCCTGAAGCAGCCCTGTGACAACAACAAACTGTTTTGCTGTATCCTCTACAACTGAAATAGATTCCCCAACAAGCTTTTCAGCGTTCTTTTTCCAGAAAGGATTGGGCTCAACGGGAACAAAAGGAATCTCTTCCTCACCAGTCCCGCTTTCAACTTCTCCTTCAGTTGTCATACCTTTGCTTCCCATTCAAATTCTTTTTTGCAATTGGGGCAGGCGAGATCTATATACAGGCTTTTGGGAGTTTTTCGGCTGAATACTTTTTTGATATCAGATAAACCAAAGCGTACTGCAACAGTTGTCCCATCTTCCATAATTATTTCTACATCTGTGTAATATTTGTACCCGCAGTGAGGACATTTAATGAGTTCAGAGTCATTCGTTCACCAACTTTTCAAATTCAGCTTTAAATTCTTCTTCTCCCATTTTATCTCTCAACTCTAAGATAAGTTTAGAAGCCAGTTGACTATATGGGGACTTAAGAGATTCGAAAATTGAAAAAGCTTTTATGTAAGCGTTGAGAGCAAAAACATATTCTCCCTTTGCTTCATAAATCACTCCTAACTGCCCCATTGTGCTTGCAATTCCGCTTTTGTCCCCCAGCTCTTTTGCAATTTTCAGTGACTTGTTATACTTTTTCACTGCTTCTTCGTAATTGCCCT
>NZ_LZPK01000248.1:0-10805 GCF_001729375.1 Methanosarcina sp. A14
AGCTATGGCTGAATAGTTACTTCAAATTTACCTTAGTCCCCATTTCGGTAAACGCTCTTCATTTATATAAAGTTATCCGTCAACCGAAGAATCTTACAATTAACTACCATAAGTTGACATTTATTTATGATATTTTTTATACTGTGCGTAGCGATAAAATATTATAAATGAAAGATAGGTGTTTTCTGTCTTCATGCATAAAAGTTCAAAACCTGAACTCCTTGTAGGTGTCAGGAATCTTTCAGGGCTTAAGGCCTGCTCAAGATATGCAGATGCTGTCTATTTTTCAACCGACAAGCTCAGCCTGAGGGCAAAAGCAAAAGAAATTACTCTGGAAACTCTTGCCGATTTCGTCTCTGAGGTAAAAACCAGAGGTCTCAAGGCCTATCTGGCTGTAAACTCGACAGTAAATGAGGACAGGCTTGGAGATGCATCAGATGTGATAGATGCAGCTTCGAATGCAGGAGTAGATGCAGTCATTGCCTGGGACCCGGCCGTAATTCTTAGGGCACGGAAAGCAGGGCTTAAAATTCACATCTCCACTCAGGCAAATATTACCAACCACGAAACTGCAAATTTTTACCGAAATCTTGGGGCCGAAAGGGTTATACTTTCAAGAGAGCTTTCCCTTGAAGAAATACGGAAGATAAGCCAGCAGACTGAGGTAGAAATCGAGACTTTTGTCCACGGTGCAATGTGCATGGCAGTCTCAGGCCGATGCCATCTGTCAGCTTACGTTCTTGGTAAATCCGGAAATTGTGGAGAATGCACTCAGCCCTGCCGTTGGAAATGGGAACTTCATGGGGAAAACGGGCTTGTTGCTACAAGCCTTGGAAAGTACCTTCTAAGTGCAAAAGACCTCTGTATGATAGAGTATATTCCAGAACTTCTTAAAGCGGGAATAGCTGCCTTTAAAGTGGAAGGGCGATTGCGGGACTCTGGATACCTTGAAATGGTTTCCCGTTGCTACAGGGAAGCTATCGACGCCTGCATAGAAGGAAACTATACTCCTGAAAAAATAGAGGTCTGGAGGCGTGAACTAGCTTCGGTTTATAACAGGGGTTTTTCAACTGGCTTTTACTTTGGGGTTCCAGGCCTTGAAGGCTTTTCTCCCGAAAAAGATATGAATGTCTCGGAAAAACAACGCAGAGCTGTGGGAATTATTGAAAATTATTATACGAAACAGCAAGCTGCAGCCGTCAGGATTCTCGAAGAAGGAATTTCGGTTGGAGACGAGATCGTAATTGAGGGAAATACAACTTATTTGAGGCAGCAAGTTCGTTCCCTTATGAAAAAAGGTGAAACTGTGACAAGGGCTGAAAAAGGAGATACGGCTGGCCTTGCCGTTGAAGGGACTGTTCGAAAAAATGACCGAATTTTCATAATACAATTAAAATAAGTGAATTAATGTATTGTATTTAAAGAAATAAATATCATATTTAAAATAATAAAACAGTATCTATATATTGGATTCTCCCTATACGGGTAGCAAATTACAGGAAAGAAAAAATTACGGGAAAAAGGTAATTGCAGGAAAGAATTTCTTTATCTTATTCCGGTAATGCTCTCGGTCGGCTGGATACTTTTTATCGGTAAAAATGCTCTCAATTGGCTGGATACCTTTTATCGGTAAATAATCTTATCTGTTTACCTTGGTCAATGGGCTAGACCTTCGTCCGGGTAAACTGTCCCGATTAATTTCCGATTTTCATATCGATAAGTAACTCTGATTGAAATGATCGATAAGTACACTCTGATTGAGATGATCGATAAGTAACTCTGATTGAGATTATTCTTTAAAAACAATGTTCTTTATTAGCAATTCTCTGACTGATAAACAGTATTTTGCTCCGCAATAAAAGCAGGTAAGACTTACTTCCTTACTGAGTGAGAAAATATTTCCTGTTTATCTCGGAGTCAGTAGTATAGGTGATACTTTGATAAGCGTCAACGAAATGGGATCAAACGTCATTGAAGAGATGCTCGACTGGAGCGAAGACCTGAAAACTGAAGTACTCAAGCTCAATAACGGGGCTACGGTTATTGACTGTGGAGTTAAAGCCGAGGGTGGATATGAAGCTGGAATGTACCTCACAAGGCTCTGCCTGGCCGACCTTGCCGATCTCAAATACACTACTTTTGACCTGAATGGTCTCAAATGGCCTGCTATCCAGATAGCTACTGACAATCCAGTAATTGCATGTATGGCTTCGCAATATGCAGGCTGGAGAATTTCTGTAGACAATTATTTCGGAATGGGTTCGGGTCCTGCACGTGCCCTTGGCTTAAAGCCTAAAGAGCTCTATGAGAAAATCGGGTATGAAGATGACTTCGAAGCTGCAGTCCTGGTCTTGGAGTCAGATAAACTCCCTGATGAGAAAGTTGTGGAATATATTGCAAAACACTGCAGTGTAGACCCTGAAAACGTAATGATTGCTGTCGCTCCTACTGCCTCTATTGCCGGTTCTGTCCAGATCGCTGCCCGCGTTGTAGAAACCGGGATCCACAAATTTGAGTCTGTTGGTTTTGACATCAACTGCATTAAAAGCGGATATGGGGTTGCACCAATTGCTCCTGTTGTCGGAAAAGATGTACAGTGCATGGGCTCGGCTAATGATTGCGTGATCTACTGCGGCGAAACCAACTATACAGTCCGTTTCGATGGGGAACTTGCCGAACTTGAGGAGTTCGTGAAGAATGTGCCGTCCACAACTTCCAGAGACTTTGGAAAGCCTTTCTATCAGACCTTCAAAGAAGCAAACTTTGATTTCTTTAAGGTTGACGCAGGCATGTTCGCTCCTGCCAGACTTACAGTAAACGACCTTAATAGTACAAAAACAATTTCTAGCGGCGGGCTTTATCCGGAAATCCTACTCAAGTCCTTCGGGATCATGAATGTTTAAAGGGTAAATAACTTTTTAATTTCTTTTATTTTCTTCCCAATTTTTTAACTTTGTTTTTACTTCTCCTTACTTCTCTTTTTCATTTTTTTTCATTTTTTTTCATCTCTTTTTACTTTTTAATTTCTAAATTCTTTTCTTTTTCAGTCTTTAAATTTTTTAATTTTATATTTATTGTTCCTGGTGATAAATGCAATTTTTTTCCAGATTCCCCAATTTAAAACGCTGTTAACATCATCTATTTAAGTAAATGCCTCCAATCCTACTGTAAAAATATAATGCTATAAAAAAAATGTCATAACGAAATGTTATGATAAATTGGTCATAAATAAAATTTTACTGAAAGTTTAAGGAGAGATTCAGTGCCAATAATAAACACTTCACAGGGAGTAGGAGGCATCCTGAACAGCTTCAGGAGCCTTGTCAAAGACGCAAAAAAAATTACTTTTGTGGGAACTCCAGGGTTCTGCACACCTTTTGCCGAACTTATCGGTTTTGTAGTCAGGGACCGGGAACTTGCTTTTATTTCCAGCGCTGATTTTGAGAAAGCCAGGTCTATCTATATGGATCATGAAGGCATGCAGCTTGGAGATCTTACAGATAAACACGCTGATGTTGTTGTCCTTCTTGGAGGACTTTCGATGCCAAAGATAGGGATTAGCCCTGAAAAAGCAAAAGAAGTTGCAAGTAAAATCCTTGAAGGCTCTGAGAAAGGAAAAATTATCGGAGTCTGTTTCCAGTCTGCATTCATGCAGCAGAAATGGGACGAAATAATAAATTTTGAGTATATCATCAATGCTGATCTGGCAGTTGAGGTACTGCAAGTCTGAAAGATTCTGAAGTCTATTTTCAGGAATTTTTGAGACTTCCAGGCAGAAAAATTTCCTTTTTACTTCTTTTTACATATCCTTACTTTTTTTATATTTCCTTACTTTTTTTATATTTCCTTTCTCTTTTTACATATCCTTCCTCTTTTTACATATCCTTCCTCTCTTTATTTTCCAAATTCTGTAAATTTTCTAATAAGATAGAATTATATCTAATCCTGACTTATGACATATGATAATTATGGAAAAAGCGGTTAAAGAAGCCAGGGAATTAAAAGGGTTTATGCCCAGGTCTATTGAATATGCCGGACAGATAAACGAAGATTTCGCCGAAGGGATAGCAGGCTTTTATAAAGCCATCTGGAGTGAAAGAGAAGGCGGGCTTTCTATGAAATATAAGCATTTAATAGTCTTTGCTATAGCCTGCTCAACCAACAATATCCAGAGCGCGGTCAAAATCCTCGCAAGACTTCATAAATTCGGAGCCACCAGAACCGAAATTAACGATGCCATGATGCTTGCGGCCTGGACAGGTGGAATCCAGCACTTTACGGATTTCAGTGAAGCAGTACTTAAAGAGATGGATAGATTAGGTTATTAATTTTATAAAAACACACTCATTCAAGTATTTTTCTTTAATTTTTTGAGGGTTTTTCTGAAGAATTTATGAGACTCTAAGGCTAATCCCCGTCATTTTAATGTTGGAAAACACATTTTATGAGACTGAAAATGCATTTTACACAATCCAGATGTCTATCAAAAAATGGCCTTTGTAGATAGAAAATTGAATTATCCAACGAAAATGAGTAATCCAAAGCAAATGAATTATCCAACGAAAATGAATAATCCAAAGCAAACGAATTATCCTGCGAAAATGAATAATCCAAAGCAAACGAATTCTCAAGTTCTTTTTAGGGAGGTTCAAAAAATAAGCCAGATATGGGTCTGGCTCATTATTGCGATCCCTGTTGTTTTTTCATGGTATGGAGCTTATCAGCAGCTTTTACTTAGGAAACCTTTTGGAAATAACCCGGCTCCTGACTGGATGATGTTTCTTTTACTTTTAGTCTTTGGCGTTCTTTTCCCTGTTTTTTTCTATTACATAAAGCTGGTTACTGAGGTCAGGAATGACGGGATATATGTTCGCTTTTACCCTTTTCATCGCTCATTCAAAAGATTTCCGTTTGAGAGTATTCAAAATTACAAAGCTCTAACCTATAACCCTATTAGAGATTATGGAGGCTGGGGTATACGCTATGGATTAAAGGGAAACGCCTATAATATGGCAGGTAACAGGGGTGTACTTTTAGAATTTACAGACGGGAATAAAATGAAAAAGCTAATGATTGGATCCCAAATCCCGGAAAAACTCGCTGAAGCTATTAGAAAGGCTAATGAAAAGTAAAAAATGTGATACGGGGCATTAAAAAGGTTAAATGTAGCGCTATATAAGAGTACAACAAAGCTCTTGAAAAAGGGTGTTAAAAAGCAATCTTTTATTAATCCATTTTGTTCTTTATTGTCTCGTGAACTACTATTCTCTATCGTTTTTGACTTTTAATAATAATTGTCGTTTTTTTACACTCTTACTATTCTCAAACTTTTAAATTAAAAAATATATACAACTTCTCATTTTTTTCGGAAGGTTTATTACTCAGTTTTTATAGAGAAAATCAGGAACATTTTCTACTACACACCCCTGCTCCAATACTGAGTAGGTATACTGGTATCTAAATAATACTATAAAATTGAAAAGAATTCGGTCGTGTGTACGAACACTATATGCAGTTCAATTAGTAGCCATAATATAAATTTCAGCACTATTAAGATGCCTGCTAGCCACGACAATCTAAGGTAAGTCTACGGTTAAAACACAAATAAATTAGGCACATCTCAAGGACGGAATTTTGTGAAACAGCCGAAAGCAGACGTAATTTTTAGGGAAGTACAGGATCTGCGGAACAATTTTTTCCTGGTTTCGGTCCTTTATCCTGCGCTCCTACTCTGGTATATCGAAATCCATAGTCTTATTTTTGGAAGACCTGCAGGAATCAATAACATCCCTGAAACATACCTGTTTGCTCTCTGGATTGTCTTTGGGTTATTTTTCCCTTTTATGTTGTACTGTACAAAGCATATAACTGAAGTGAGAAGTGATGGAATATACGTTCGCCTGGTACCCCTGAATCTGTCTTCCAAAAAGATCCCTTTACATGTAGTGGAGGACTGCAAAATTAAGGTTTATGACCCTCTCACGGGAAAAGAATCTGATGTATCACAGTTTTCCAAAAAAGTTAGCCCGGTTGTAATCCTCAAACTTATTTCAGGAGAAAAAATGCTTCTGAGCTCCAGGAAACCTGAAGAACTCTGTAGTGCAATCAAGCAGGCTACAGCAGAATACTGAGAATTCCCGCTTTGCGAGTTTCTGTCTTTGAGATTACTGCTTTGCGAGTTTCTGCTTTATAATTCTTGCTTTGATAATTACTGCTGTCCAGGGATAAATACTAAATATTTTTAGCTTTAACCGACCTTCCGCAGATGTCTTGAAAAAAAAGAACATTTTTCTAGCTATCGTTTTTGTTCATTTGCTCAATAATTTCCAATTATTATCTCAACTAAAACTTCCGGAAATAAAGGTTAGAAGCTTTCAATGAAGTTTGAATATTCAGAGTAATTTTCAGAAAAAACGATAGCCAGAAAAATTGTGAAAATTAAATGGACATCTACGGAAAGTCAGCTTTAAATTTTTTTCGCTATCTCTTTCAGGATAAAACATCATTAATTTCATATCAACTAATTAGTCGAGCTGATCCCAAAACTCAAAATTGCTTCTCTGAATCCTGTATTCCGAACAATCAATCAAGTTTCTGATCATGAAAACAATCCTGAAAATTCTTGATGATTAAGAACGAAATGACTTTTGGGATAGGCTCGTCCATAAAAATTGTGTAGCCTTGAAAGGCTATTTAAGCAGACAGCTTATTTTTCAATTGTGTTCAATAATTCATCCTGACTGACAGTTTTATCAGGTCTTACAGCTTTCCAATCATCAGTCAATGTGAACTTACCTTGCATACACCCTGTAACTCTGAGATGTTTTGGCTCAATGTTACTGGTACCTATAGTAACATCTTTCGTCAAAAAAAGTAGAACTTTTTCACCTGGTTTGAATGTTGGTTCATAATCAGTTTCTAAAGTATCATTTCCTACTGTTCCGCCATCTAGTCTCACTGTGATCTCTTTAGCTGACGATGGGTTTTTGAGGTATTTCTCTACGCTTATGGTGATATCTGTGTAGATAAGATTCTCCAGGCTAAATGAATCAATACCATCAGGCCTTTTTCCATTGATAGAATTCCATTTGCTTGGATTTATTTCCTTCACTGTACCTATTACAATCGTATCAGAGTAGTTACTTAATTCTTCAGAACCTAGTAATGGAAGTGATGCACTGGATTTACTATATAACGGCATATCATTATTTGCAAGCTTAGTGTCTTGTGAAGGACGATTTGTAAGTTTAACACCATCCTGTTAGCCTGACAACGCTAAAGCACTTAACATTATCAACGTAACTGCTCCAATAAAAACGATCATATATTTTATGTTCTTATTCATTGTCATCACCCTTTAAGGATAAATATGTTTGATTCCTGCTATATCATCTGAGGTAAGAGTTCTCTTCTTTATTTCGTTGCTACTTGTCCATTCATACATTGTTTTCTCAGAATCTCCAGAATCGTATAAGTCGTACAATGTTAACCAGTGCCCAAATTCGTGAGCAGCAACACTCTGCACGTCGTATTTACCTGATTCTCCACTTGATGCTGTTGACCAAGGATAATAGGTATTAAAATAGGTTACATAACGTGTATTATAATTACCAGTATGGTTTGGAACAGATAGTCCTAGATATGTTGCTCCAGCATTTGTGCAGTATATCCTATTGTCAGTTGTAGTTGCCATCCCCCATTTGAAGGTAAACGCTGCACCTGCATTATTCCACGCAGTTGAGCCTGCCTTTATAGCAATTGATCAAGAACTTGGAATTGAAGAATCTATAGTCACGCCTGTAATTGTTGCAGCAAAAATCTCATTGTATCTCATTTGAGCAGTTGCATTATTTAGCCTCGTGACTATAGCTTAGGAACTACGTAATTTCCGCCCCATTTATATCCACTATATGAATACGCCGATGCCGGAGCTGTAATATTTACCAGAAATATGATTAATAGCATTGCTCCAATTATTCATTTACCATATTTCATAATTTTTCCTCCTTAACCTCAGGAGGCAGAATCAGGTAAGCTTAAATATACGCAAAGCTAACGCTAACTTATGCCCCCGGGCACAATGGGGTTCAAATTTACTTGGAAGGTTCGTTTGAACCCATTAAATGATTACTAACTGCTTTATATAAAACATAAAGTTTTTAACCAGATCTTCAAACAATTACCAAAAAGAGCTTGATCCGGAAGCGGAAGAATATATTTATAACACCGTTGAAGAGTTATCTCTAAGCTGGGTTGCCTTGTGGGAACTTGTTTATGTTTTTTTCTACGGGTGATGGTCTATTGTGCAAAAAAGAAACATTTACAGAAAATTTTTCAGCATAAATATAAATGTCACACTTGGTCACAGTACAGGGCAAAATTGAAAGATTCCTGTTTCTCACCAAATGGAAGCTATAGTTTAGGGATCCATAATTTTCCGGATAAAGGCTAATTGCATTGCGGGCTGGTAGCCGGAAAGATCTGGAATCTGAATTAAAAGCGAAATTTCAAATTTTTATTCGAATATCCGTGCGTCCACAACCACATGCAGAACCCCAGGAGAGTACTTTTTTATTCTGTGGGTTTCCAGAATCTCAACTTTCTTTCCCAGGGCACAGGCAGCTTTTTCTATCCTTTCCTGGGGTCTGATTCTGGCAAGACTTTCCGGAACTGTTTCATGATAGTGCAGAATTCCCCCGCTTTTTTTCAGGGCCTTTATAGCCGGCTCAAGATAGTAGTGTGTTGTTCCTACATAACCCATAAGCACGCGGTCGGCTGTTCCTTCAGGAGCAAACTTTGAGCAGTCTCCACAGATGGGAACAAAGATCTCTTCTACCTTATTTAGCTTGATGTTTTCCTTCAGATAGGCAAAAGACTCAGGATTAATTTCGATCCCAATAATCTTTTTTGGCCTGGAATGCACAGCCATAGGAATTGAAAAATATCCTATTCCTGCAAACATATCCACAACAATTTCTCCTTCTCCTAACTTACTCATTCGCTTTCTTTCTTCAAGGTTGCCTTTGGAGTACATTACCTTTGTTACATCCTGCTTAAAAAAGCAGCCGTGTTCCTTGTGGATGGTTTCGGTTTCGCTGCCGAGAAGGAGTTCTCTTTTTGGCTGGCGGAACTGCCCTTGGATCCCAAAATCCCTTACAACGGTCCTGCATCTGGGGTACATTGAGAGTAAAGCCTCAGCTATCTTCATTTTTTTATCTTCCAGAATTTCAGGGATGCCAACTATTATTATATCTCCCAGAATCTGCCAGCCCGACGGGACAGATGCAAGTTCAGTTTCGGAAAGAAAACCTTTAAGGGACTCTTTGAGAGAGTTGGGCTTTTTAAGGAATTCCGGATTTTCCTGTTCAATAACCGGGAAATCTTCTATTTTTCCTCCTGCAACTTCGGTGACAGGAATTTCAAGAAAAGTTCCTTCTATAGTCTGAAGTTTTCGGATTTTTCTTGCAGTGTCCAGAAATTTTTCATTAACGGCTTTTTCCCTGATTTCTTCCCCTTTTTTCGGGGGAATCCTGATTACTCCGTACATTGGAATTTATGGATAGCATGCATAGGATTAATGTTTTTTGTCTGAACTCTTTATGAATCTATTACATAATCAATAAGGGGTGACTTGAAATTTATGTTACATTTTGAAAAATTGAATAAATAAAAAAAGTATACCGATACAATTCTTTATTTTTTTAAAAGTTTTCTGTAGCAGGAAAAATATTACAGGTAAATCAATTGTCTAAGTAGTCATAATTATTATTTTCATCAATTCGGGGTGAAGCTGACTATTTTATTTGACTATTTTCTGAACGCGGGTTGTTTTTTAAAAATATATTGGGAAGGAGAAGGCTCAATGTTTATATGTGAGTGTGAAAAATTAATAAGGGGAAAACTACGAGAAGATACATTCAAAGATTATATTGAAATATCCCAAAATCCATCTACAAGGACGATAGGACATAAGAACCGCAGGCTCATTTTTAATTTTGTGGATGGAAACTGGCCAAAGAAATACTCTTCAAAAAAGGAGTTAAAAATTCTGGCGGCAAACTTTGCGAAAAGCAATAACCTACATCCCGAAAAAGTCGAAAAATTTTTCCACGAGGGAGACAGGCTTAAGTCTCATGGAAAATTTTCAGATGCTCAGATTCTCTTATATGCATATCACAGCATTATTGAGTTTTGAGTTTCGCAGTGTGCTTAATTAGCATAAAAGTAGATGAGGATATCTTCCTCACGTGCTCTCCTCAGTTCCTTTTTCCGTTATTGCAAATATTTCACTAATTATTTTTATTCGTTCATCAACTGAGAATATCTCGGTCTCAACAATCTTCCTCTTTTGAACTTCTCCTTTTTTATATCCAGTTTCATCTTCGTACATCTCATCATTCGTAATAAGATGCCATATTATCTTTGCAATTTCCTTGCCAAGGCAATTATTGCCTTGGCATGTCCAATTGACTTCTTTTTTCTGTTAAAAAACTCTTTTAACCTGCTATTTTTCGTTCTTGCTGCTGCTTGAGAAATCTGTGTTAGAATCCATTTTGCTCTCTTTGCTCCTCTCTTTGTGATTCTTCCGTTGTGATATTTATCTGCAGATTGATACACATTAGGAACCAGACCAAGCCCGGAAGCAAGCTTATCTCCAGAAGAAAAATCCTTAAAGTTGCCTATCTCAGCAAGTAGAATTGCAGCACCAAGTTCTCCTATGCCAGGAACTGACATTAAAATCTCCATTTCCCTTTTATACTTTTGATAAGCATAATTGAAAATTTCTTGTAACTATTCAGCCTATC
>NZ_LZPK01000249.1:0-4076 GCF_001729375.1 Methanosarcina sp. A14
ATTTAAATACAATACTAAATATTATAATTATATTTATGAGAAACAAGATTTAGAAACAAAGTAGCTGATTAGATGCACAAGATAATAAAAATCTCTAAAACCTTTCAAAGAAATAAACATCTTATCCTTTTTATCTTGGGTTAAAACAATAGTTAATTTTTTAAATAGTTGATTTTTTAGTTTGTTTTGAGAGATTTTTAATTGCATAAATCAAACTTACCCTAACAACTAGTATAAAGGGCAGACTCTAAGAGACTGTCTTAAAATTCAAATCATTTATACAATTAGATAAAAATCATTTATACAATTAGATAAAAATCATTTATACAATTAGATAATATGCAACGTTCCATTTAAATTCATATTACGCACTCGATGTATAAAATCAAGCACAATAAAAGTCATGGTTTAAACTTTCGTTTTGGATATTAACAGTTTAACACTCCGTTTATCAATTTAAATGCATAAGTCCTATCTCAATTATAGAACCAGATTTAATTTTAAGACATGCTCTTAGAGGATTCTGCTTCAGATAACTCTTCATTTTTGGCGTTTATTCTATCCTGGATACTCATTTTATTCCCTGAACATTCATACTTGGTCCAATATAATTAGTTGCAGTTACCTGAGTTTAAAACCTGAATACAGGAAACAAATATAAGCCAGCTTGCTAAATAATATATTAGAGAGCTTATGAAAATTATAGAGTGCAACACCATTGATATTGCTCCTACGATCTCGAGATTACTGAAAATCCCTATGGTTCCGCCAACTGGCAGGTCAATTCCGGAAGTAGAGAGCTACGCAAAGGAAAGAAGCTGCAAAAGAGCAGTAATCATTGTGGTTGACAGTCTGGGGTATTCTCTTTATAACTATTTTTCTCCGATAATGAAGAACTTGAACAAAATCGCCGAAAAAGGGCTCCTCTTCAGGTGTAAATCCCCGGCAACAATAACCTCCCCTGCGATTGCATCAATCTTTACAGGATATCTACCAGAAGAACATAATATCTACTCGACCGCAGACATTTATACTGAAAGGACAAAAGACTCGGAAAACCCAAAATTGAAAAGCATTATGGAATGGGCTTGTAGGGCAGGCATGAAAGCGTCAGCAGTCATAGAGACCGAAGGTGCGGAAAGTTTCAGGGGAAGGATAAAGGACTTTTATGGAGTTCCGAATTCCGAGGATATCCTGGATTATGACCTTCAGATAACAAACTATGCGCTACATGCCCTTAAAGAAAAGCCCGATATACTGGCGGTTCACCTCAGAACCCTTGACCGTTTTTCTCACAGGGCAGAAAGCTGGGAAGAACTGAAAAAGGCTGCAAAGGCTGTGGATAAAAACCTGGGCGAGATTTTCAGAAATGCGGAAAAAGGAACGATTTTCTTTATCTGCGGGGACCATGCAATTCACGGAGCAAAAAAGTGGTTAAAAGATGTGGAAGGAGAATATATCAAAAACCACAGGCAAAACTTTGTGGCTCTTATCGTAGCCTGTAATCAGGAAGAATAAGCCTTTTCGACCTCCCCTGTAAAGTTTAACCTGTAAAGTTTAGCATATCAGAACTTTTGCTCGACTTTAAGAACCTTAGTGAAACACCGGATCGTCCGACTGGTGTTCTTATGCAGGATTCCTATACCTCCTGCTTCTTCCCATTCGCGGATATTCTCAGAGTTGTCATCAATAAGAACTCTTGCAAACCCTGATTGTAAGGCTTTTTCCGGGCGGTAACAGAGAATTGCAGCCTCTGCATAAGAGGGCCCGAGTTCCTTCCTGATCCATTTGATTTTTCCTTCTCTAGCATTGATTAAGGCTTTTTTTCTCTCAGGTCCGGGAAGCGCAGAAAGGATTGTCGGACAAAGTCCCGAGCTTCTAAGGAAACCATGCAATTCCTGCCCACCGGGCATCCAGGACATCTCGGACCAGAACTCGATTCCTGCAGATGTAATCTTTTTCCAGAAGAGCTCTCTGTCGGTACTGTACCAGAACATCATATTGCCCTCGATCTTCTCACAGGCTGCGGTGAAATCCGTAAGGACTCCGTCCATATCAAGGAAGAGTTTTATTCCTTCCAAAGGCCCGAAAGAAAAAGAGTTATCAGACGAATAGTTTGATTGAAATTCCAGAAAGCTTTCCAAATTTTTCTGGATATAATTGTGCTGATTGAGAGAAACAGACATAATAAACTTCCCTTAATTGCTCTGCAGCGAGTGACTTCCCATTAATCATTAAGACACCATAATTAAAAAAAGCACTCATCATAAAAAAATTTAACTAGTATCAAAACTTTAGATGAAAATAATCAGAGTAAAAAATTAAACGGAGAGTATGAAATGAAAAACAATAGAAGTAGAGGCAAAAATGAGAAAAAATAAGGATGAAATTTCATTAAAGGAAACAATAACCCTAAACATTTAGTTTGAGCATAAGTTAACAACCAAAAAATGGAATTAAGAATCATATTATTATCAACTTCACTTTCGACAGATGTTTTCAAAAAAATAACATTTTTCATGTTATCGTTTTTGGAAAATTATTCGAAAATTTGCAATTGTTACCTCAACCGAAGCCTCAAGATATCAATACTGAAAATTTTCAATAAAGGAAAAAGGTCGAAAACTGCAGGATATTTCAAAAACACATGTTTGAGAAAACAGGTCCGTCTTCAGAAAAAACAATGGCAGAAACAATTATATAAATTGATATAACATGCTGCGGAAAGTGGGCTGCATAATCTACTAAACTCGGAAAAACAGAGAAGTTTGCCTGACAAGAGCCTGACTCGGTTGAAGAACCTGGTAGGCTCATATGTCAACTATGGCGAAATTAACCCTAAATCTAGTGTTCTCTATTTCTTAAAAACAAATTTAGTTCTGCAAACCGTTGAAATTTTCAATACCATTGAAAAATCTCATGACTTGAGATCTGTCCATCAGGGGTGTCATAACGTACTGGCTTTTCAAATTCATAGGCAGTACTCAAGTTCCTGCCTTTTTTGAAAAAACTCTACAGGTTGGGCTAAATAATTCTGGACTTATATATAAATATCCAATTAGAATGCTAGATTTAGTTTTCTCTTCAAATACTAAGGGAATTTCTGGCATTTGTGGAGGTACAAAAAATGGCAACCAAAGAGGAACTTATTCAGGATCTTTCTGATGCAGTTATCTCCTGTAAAAAAGATGCAGTGCTCGCAGCTGTTAATAAAGCAAAAGAAGTTATGGAACCAGCTGAGATCATTGACAAAGGTCTTTCTGCAGGCATGAACCAGGTAGGAATTCTTTTTGAGAGAGGGAAACTTTTCCTGCCCCATGTAATGATGGCTGCTGATGCAATGACAGCAGGGGTTAAAGTGCTTGAAGCTGAGCTCCCTGCAGGAACAGAGAGTAAGAAACTAGGGATTATCGTAAACGGTACGGTCGAAGGCGACGTTCATGATATAGGTAAGTCCATAGTATCCACAATGCTCCAGTCTTCTGGTTTTGAAGTATATGATATTGGCAGGGATGTTCCGGTCAGGAACTTCATCGAAAAGGCAAAGGAAGTCGATGCCAATATGGTTGGAATTTCCGCCCTTATGACCACAACCCTTCAGGGGCAGAGGGATGTAATTGAGCTCCTCAAGGAAGAAGGGCTAAGGGACAAAGTAAAAGTCATGGTAGGCGGAGCCCCTGCGACCCAGTCTTGGGCTGACAAAATCGGTGCCGATTGCTATGCTGAAAACGCAAGCGAAGCTGTCGCAAAAGCAAAGGAAATGCTACTCTGAACCCCAATTATCAATATAATTTGTCAATAAAATTTGTGGTCTAAACTAAGTTGATCTTATGGAGGATAAAAATGGCAACCGAATACGCTTTGCGTATGGGAGACGGTAAACGTGTCTACCTTACCAAAGAAAAAATAATGGCGGAGATTGAGGCCGGAACTGCAAATGCTGCCGACCTTGGCGAGATCCCTACCTTGAGCGCCAATGAAATGGACAAGCTTGCAGAGATCCTCATGATGCCCGGCAAGACTGTTAGTGTCGAACAGGGTATGGAAATTCCTGTGACACACGACATCGGTACCAT
>NZ_LZPK01000250.1:0-5125 GCF_001729375.1 Methanosarcina sp. A14
AGATCCAATATAAGATAAGACCCAATATAAGATCTCAGTGTATAAACATATAAGATGCCTTTTTTATAGGTCAGATTTTTTAGATTGAGTTTCAGCTTAACTGCTGATATACTTTAAGCGTTTTTTCAGCGGATTTTTCCCAGTTGAATAACTGAGCCCTTTTGAGTCCTTTGTTTATCATTTGTTCCCTAAGTTTTTCATCTGTCAACAGGTTATACATTGCCTCTGCAAATGCATTAACATCATAAGGATCTATGGTAATAGCTGAATCTCCTACAACTTCAGGTAAAGAAGTAAGGTTAGAAGTTATTACAGGTGTTCCGCACGCCATAGCCTCTAACGGAGGTAATCCGAAGCCCTCGTATAAAGAAGGAAAAACAAACAGATCTGCAGCGTTATAGTACTTGGTCAGGTCGTTTTCGGAAACATATCCTACAAATACTACTTCTTTCTCTATCCCAAGCATCTCTATTAATTCAATAAGTTTTTCACGAGCTCCAGGGACCTGTGGAGTGCCGATTTTAAGAAGTACTATATCAGGAAGTTTCTTTTTCAGCTCACCGATAGCTTTCAGTAAAAAGGGAACATTTTTTCTTGGTTGTTCAGATCCTACATATAGAATGACTTTTTGGGTATCTGGTATTTCCAATTTTTTAATAACTTCTCGGTCCCTTTTCACACAGTAATTGTTATGGTCTACTGCGTTTGGAATAACAGTTATTTGATCCTCTGGGTACCCTACATGCTTGATAATTTCACTTTTTGAGTACTCTGAAACTGTGATAATTCTATCTGCTTTTCTCAAGCCCCTCATGTTCAGTTTCCATGTTGGCAGCCGGTTGTTATCATATACCCAGGGGATAAGGTCATGGCAGGTGACAATTGTCTTTTCTAATTTCATCAGTTCCAGAAGGTAAGCCAGATCCTGGCTCGTTATATGCTTTACGTTTTCTTTTTTTACATGGCTTTTAACAATTAATGGATATGCCAGATATTTTACAGCACTATTAATTTGTCTCTTCTTTGAGATCAGTGGGTATTCAATTGGGTTTAGTTTTATATTTTTTATTCTTTCATGTATCTCTTTTTGATACTTTGACATGCCGAATATTTCGTCTGTTTTTGCTCCATTTATATAATCAATTTCCATATTCCAGTTCCCCAAAGATCCAAAAATAAATATTTGTATGGTCCAATTAGTCTATCTATTATCTTCGAACTCTTCCCAAAACCGATTTTGTCCTCAAATACTAAAGTTTTAAAACTATTTTCGTGATCAGGGGATCGTTTGATTATTTGGGATCTGAATTCTGGGAAGTGATGTTAAGTTTTGGAATGAGCTCTTCTAATATTACTGCTTGAGATATTGTTTCTCAATTCTGGCTGAAACTTCATTCCAATCCATTATGTTTTTATCTATCCCGGATTTTTTTATTCTTTCCTTTTTCTTAATTTCCTTCAGTGCTGCTGTCACTTTTTCCTTTGAAACCGGACTTTCAATCCCAATACAGTTCCTTCCGTCCACAAACTCCTCAAGTGCACTGCCCTTTGCCACTATACACGGAATTTCTGCAGCCAGCGCCTCAGCAACCGTTATCCCATATGCCTCACGAGAAGAAAGCATTAAAAATATATCCGCATCTGCATAGCGTTCAAGAAGTTCTTTTCTTGACAGGTCTTTTAACCATTCAACCCTTGCTTCCACACCTAAACTTTTCGCCATATTTCGAAGCTCAGCTTCGTAAGGTCCCTTTCCGATGATTCTCAACCGGAAACCCTGAAGTTCAGGTAAACTCTGAATAATGTACTGTACCCCTTTATATTCTTCCAGGCGGCCTACATAAAGAAGAATCTGTTCTCTTCCGGCGTTCCTGTTTAAGCTTTTTTCCGGCTTCCTCAAATCTTCAAACTCTTTAAGGTTTATTCCGTTAGGGATTTTTACAGTTTTTGCGGCAACCTTAAAATCTGACTCTATAAGTTTCTTTTCATACTCTGAGACACATATTACGGAATCTGCCCTGGAGAAGATTATCTTCCCGAAAAGTCTGTATGGCTTGTGCAGTAAATCGCGGAATGCGGTATGGCCGTGCCGATGATAATGCGGAGTAAACACAAATTTTGTGCCGTGCCTGCTTAAGGATGCGAAGAATGCAGGAAAAGCATGATAACTATGTGCATGAACTATGTCATAGTCGTGTTTTTTGAGATAAGTATAGATCTGAGGAGCGAAGTAGTATGCATTTCCCGGAGCAAAAGATCTAAACCTTATAACCCTTACTCCGTTTATTATCTCTTGCTTTCTCAATTTTCCTGTGGGATCGGTTGTTATAACCTCCACATCGTGCCCTGCTTTAACCAGCCTTTCACTAATTTCTTTAACATGAGTTTCCACTCCACCTATGTCAGGAGAATAACGGGGACAGATCTGGGCTATTTTCAAGGCTGAACCTCTTTTATACTGGAATCTATGTGGAGTAATGCATTAGTTTAATATAAAGATAATGTGATAGTTTAGGCAAATGACATCTAATAAAAGCGTTTGCATAGTCGGACCTTCGAAACGTTTTTTGAGCGGTATCAGTTATTATACTATCCGTCTGGCAAATGCCATGTCTGTGGAAAAAGAAGTCTCAGTAGTTTGCTTTCGGCAGTTGCTTCCAACTTTTCTGTTTCCCGGAAAATCCCATGTTGGAAAGAATATTTCTGACCTGAATTTTTCACCCAGGATACCTGTCTTTAACGGCATGGACTATAACAATCCACTGTCCTGGATTAAAGCATACCGCTTTCTTAAAGCACAAAAACCGGATATTATAGTTTTGCAGTGGTGGACTTCCTCGGTTGCGCATATGCAGCTTCTGCTAAAGATATTTGCAGGTTTGCTGAATAAACCTAAAATAATTATCGAATTTCATGAAGTTGTAGATCCTTTTGAAGAATCAATACTTCCAATTAGGTTATACTCAAAAATAACAGGAAAACTGCTGCGTAAAAACCTTGATGCATATATTACTCATTCCGAGTCCGATAAAGAGCTTGTTGCAAAAAGGTATTCTATTTCCCCTGAAAAAATTCATGTGATCCCGCATGGGCTTTATGACCAGTACGGAGAATTGCTTGACACAAAAGAAGCGAGAAGAAATCTCTCGATAAAGGAAGATTTCGTTATACTCTCTTTCGGCTTAATTCGAAAGTATAAGGGAACTCCCTACCTTATCAGGGCCTTTGAACAGCTTCCTCCCAAAATTCTCGAAAAAAGCCGGTTATTGATTGTCGGGGAAATCTGGGAAGACCGTAAGGAATTACTTGACCAGATTAAAGCTTCTCCTTTTCATGATAAGATTACACTTATAGACGAATATGTTCCTGACGAGAAAGTAAACCTGTATTTCAGTGCTGCCGATGTGGTAGTCCTGCCTTACCTGAGAGCCTCTCAGAGTGGAATTGCGCATATCGCAATGTCTTTTGGAAAACCTGTCGTTGTTTCAGAAGTAGGTGGCTTAAAAGAATCAATGGCTAACTATGAAGGCACCGTTTTTGTACCTCCTGCTGATATCGATTCTATCAGGGAAGCTATTCTCAGCCAATTTGGAGAGAGAAAGCATTACGAAGCTCCTGATCAGAAGTGGGATAGAATTATAAACTGTTACATAGAATTAATACAATCTATTTAATTTTCTTTTTCATAATTCTATCTTAATTTATAATGTCCAATTCATAAAGGGGATACTATGAGTTCTCAGGATCGTCCTGTATCGTCATTCAAAGATAAAATCAAATCCAGCTGGCCTTATATTCTGACAGTTGCGATAATTGGTTTCGTGTCTCTATGGGTCAGAATACTTCCTTCAGATAGAGTACTTTTGCCTGGCGGGATTGTGAAGTTCACGACCAATGATGCATGGTATCATATGCGTACCTTATTCGTCCTGCTTGAAAATTACCCCCACAGGATGTTTTTCAATCCCATGACCAACTATCCTAACGGGAGTTACATACATTTTGGGCCATTGTTTGATCAAATGATGGCTGTTACTTCACTGATTCTTGGAATGGGAAATCCCAGTTCTCAACTGATTAACACTATAGGGGCCTATTTCCCTGCCGTGCTCGGGGCCTTAACTGTTATTCCGGTTTACTACATAGGAAAATATCTTGGAGGGCATAAAACTGGGATTCTGGCTGCAATCCTGATTGCATTTGCTCCAGGGCAGTTTCTGTCCCGTTCAATGATTGGCTTCACAGACCATCATGTTGCCGAGTCACTATTCAGTACTTTATTCATGATGTTTTTCATGCTGGCTTTGATTTCAGCAAAGGAGAAAAATCTGCGTTTTGAAGACGTGTTCAATAAGAAATTTACTGTCCTGAAAGAGCCTCTTTTGTACTCTATTCTGGCTGGAGTCATGTACTCAGCTTACCAGCTTTGCTGGCCCGGAGGCTCACTATTTTTATTAATCGTTCTCGTTTATGCTATATTCCAGTATATCTTGGACAATTTCCGGAATGAGTCAAGTGATTACCTTGGATTTACGGGCATAGTCACCTGTCTGGTAAGTACAATCCTTATCCTTCCATTTGTCCATCCTGACATGGGTTTTTCTCTATACTATTACTCCTGGTTCCATGTTATCACATCTCTTGGGACAATGGCAGGTTTTGTAGCTTTGAGTTTCATCGAAAGAGAGTTCAAAAGAAAGAAAATGAAATCTTATTATTACCCTCTTCTTATCCTCGGAGTTGGAATTCTCGGACTTATATGTATCAAAATTTTATCTCCATCACTTTATTCCCTGATTATACATGCACCAAACACTGTTTTTAGGATTCAACAGGGAGGACCTTCCACAATCGATGAGGCTTCTTCAATATTTTACGATTATGGCGCTTTTACGATGTCTAAAGTTTATTCAAATTTCACTCCTACGGGATTTTTCGCGTCTCTGCTCGGGATGTTTATTCTGGCTGCAAACCTGTTCAGAAAATCAAAGCCTCAGGAAGTGTTACTTCTTGTCTGGAGTTTCCTTATTTTCCTTGCAATTTACGGTCAGAACCGTTTTGCATATTATTATTCAATAAACGTTTCAGTTTTGAGTGCATATCTGGGAGGCTTGTTACTTGAAAA
>NZ_LZPK01000251.1:0-3863 GCF_001729375.1 Methanosarcina sp. A14
GCTTTTTTCGGAGTAGCAATGTCAAACAACTTTGAAAGGCTTACTGCAACAATGCAAGTTATTCCCGGGGTGAGGGCTGTGGGATACCTGACATTCATAGGTGCAGGCGTAATTGCCATGACCACGCTTTTTACAAGTCTTTTTGGAGGAACAGTGCTGCTGTTTGACAAAAACTGGGGGCTTATGCGTGAGACCCTTTCAAGTCCTCTGCCAAGAATTCATATAATCATAGGGATAGGACTTTCTGCCATGACAAAATCCTTTATCCAGGCCACTGTGATCATGGTTTTTGGGCTTTTACTGGGAGTCCAGTTTTTTGAAGGATACACAGCAATACAGGTTCTGGTTTCACTCTTTGGGATCATGCTTTTCATAGGGGCGTTTTCTCTCGGGTTTCTTTTTCTTTCGGCTGCAATAGCAATAACAATGGAAAGCCCGGAAGGAATGCAGGCTGTAATAACCCTGCTTACCATGCCTTTCTTTTTCACGAGCAATGCACTTTACCCTGCAAATTCCTTTCCTCCCGTGCTCCGGGCTCTGTCAACAGTCAATCCGCTCACACACCTTGTCAGCGGGATCAGGTATTTTGCAATAGGGAGCGAATTCTCGTCAATTGGACTCCTCTATACCTACACTCAGGGAGAGGTTATTGTCTCCTTCCTGGCTCTCCTGGCTTTTGCGGGGATAATGTTTCTTATTGCAAGGTGGAGGTTTACCAGGGTTACAGTTACATAATTTCAATCTGGCTTATATACAGACATAATTTCAATCTGGCTTATATACAGTTACATAATTTCAATCTGGCTCATATACAGTTACATAATTTCAATCATTCCAGACACTTGACAATAGAATCTGGGAAATGTTATGGAGATGAGCTAAAAGAAGACATCCAAATAAATTCAAAAATTGGATTATCAACAAACGTTGGGACGGAATTCGCCAGTTAATTACATGTTTTCAATCCTTGTCACGGAGGAAGAAACCCTCCTCCAATCTTGTGCACAACGCCATGAGCGTACCGATTCACGGAAAACCAGTAGAAACGACTACAAGCCCCTAACTATCCTTACCAAATATGGAAAACTTAAATTGTTAAATCCTCAGTTCCGTGAATTTCCTTTTTAACGAAGAGTGGATCACAGGAAATAAGTATTTAATAATGGAGCAGTAATCAAAAAAGAAGAGTAAAGGGTATAGAGTAAAATATACAGAAGATTAGGCACACTGCCGTTTATACAGTGAAAATGGGTAGAAAATAAATATAAATCAATATAATTATAATATTAATGAAAGACAAATAAGAAAGGGATCCAGTGTGAGTTCAGATAACGAATCTTCAGAAGCTGGTCAGTCCGCAGAGAGAGTATTTCCCGAGCCATTGTCTCTGAAGGACCTTTACCACATATATGGAATTGAACGTAGCCATGCCGATAATGTGGCCAGGAACGCTCTTGAGTTATTTGACATTCTTAATTCTATACATGGACTGGACTCCGAAATGCGGAACCTGGTAGAAACAGCTGCTCTTACTCACGATATAGGAGTAGCAGTAGATTTTGAAAATCATCACAAAGCAGGAAGGAACATTTTATTCATTCACCCGCCTTTAGAGGTGCCTGAAAGATTCAGGCCTGTTGTTGCCTGGACTGCTTTCCTGCATAAAAAGAGTGTAGATAAAGAGAAAGTTAAGAAACTTAAAGGAAAGGACTTCGGGAAAATGCCCGAGGATCTTCAGGAGCTTACCCTGAAAGTGGCTGCTCTTATCCGGCTTGCTGATGCCCTTGATTACAGCAGAATGGAAAGCAGACTCGGAAAAGTCACCTTCGGGAAGCGGAGTATCAGGCTCGAGATCGAGGGGCAGGGAGCTGGGATTGACGCAGAAAGAATGGCAAAGAAAGGTGATCTATGGCACCTTCTCTACAATACCCGGCTTGAGTTCAGACCTGTACCGAAGAAGTAATAAACCATAGTGCTTACTGGTTTCTGACTATACTTACTGGCTTCTAGCCATACTTACTGGCTTCTAGCCATACTTACTGGCTTCTAGCCATACTTACTGGCTTCTAGCCATACTTACTGGCTTCTAGCCATACTTACTGGCTCCTGGCTATAGAAACTGATTATATGGAGTATCGTTTTATGGGTCATCTTATACTTGTCAGGCATGGAGAACCTGGATTAAAGCCCGAAGAAAGGCTTGCCGGCTGGGTGGATATTTCTCTCAGCAGGAAAGGGATCGAAGAGGCTCTTCAATGTGCAGCAGAGCTTGAAAAGTTCGAACTGGACCTTGCTTTTGCCTCAAACCTTGTGCGGACGCAGGAAACACTTTTCTTAATATTGTCCGGACAGAAGAAAACAGGGGTTGTTGTCCATGAGAGTACAGGGAATGAAGGAAATCCAGGGAAAACGGACTGGTACTCGTATCCTGAAAAACTCGGTAAAAAACTTATCCCGATTTATTTCACGCCTTATTTAAACGAGCGTTACTACGGTAAGCTCCAGGGCAGGAAAAAACAGAAAATGGAAGAAAAATACGGAGCCGAAAAACTTGCCTCCTGGAGGTGGAACTTTCAGCCAGGTCCACCTGACGGAGAAAGTCTTAAAGTCGTGTACGAACGTGCAGTGCCTTATTTCAAGGAGAAAATCCTGCCTGCTGTAAAGGCAGGAAAAAATGTGCTGGTTTGTGCTCACCAGGGCAGTCTGAGAGCTCTGGTCAAATATATAGAAGGGATTTCCGATGAGGATATCAAGAAAGTCAGGTTTTCCACAGGCGAACTTACGATATATCAGTATTCAGAAGGCAAGCTAACCCGGGAAAACACTGAGATGAACCCTGAGACTAAAAGGAACCTCTGAGATTTCTGAATCTCTGTATTAAACCCTTTCTTGATTCCTTTATTGTTTTCTTTTTTAAATCCCATTATCTCTTAAGTTTCTTCTTTTCATTCGGGTTTTCAATTTTGAATTTTGGACTTTTTGCAAGTACATTGGTAGCATAAGAGGCTTTCTTAGAGAAACATAGAAATATGATATTGCAAAGAACTCAAATATAACCCAGAGGCAGAATATAAAGAGGATCTTCGTTTGCTGGCAGTTTCAGCACTTTTCTTACCTCTTCGTCCTCAAAAGCTCCTACTGTACAGGTTCCTATCCCGAGCTCCACTCCAAGTAGACATATGTTCTGTGCAGTGTGCCCTGCTTCCATATAGGCATAACGAAGACCTCGACTACCGTATTTGCCTGTTATCCTCGGATAAACCGCGGAGATTACAAATGAAACGGGAGCACTCCGGATCATGGGCTGGGAAAGAGCAGCTTTTGAAAGCCTCTCCCTCATATCACCTGCAATTTCTCGGACAAGCGTATGGCCTTCAGAAATGTACCTGTAAATTCCAGGTTCAAGCTTTCCATCTTCTCCGGCAACTACATGAATTTCAAGAGGGTAAAGCGCACCCGCAGAGGGTGCGGTCCTTAAACCTTCCTTAGAACTTACACCCTGAGCAGCCCAGAGCAAGCGAGAAATAACGGACTCGGAGAGTTCCTTGTCTTTATATCTTCTTACGGACCTCCGCTTTGCAATGAGTTCTTCGATATGGCTTCTATCCGCAGCTTCTGGCTCAGGCAGTTTGACTTTCATTGGCAGGTCTGTAAGACCTTGATTTCCCATATTTATTTCCCCCATACTTCTGGTACAATATTTTTATTCCTTGATTATTCCTTCCCACTTTCCGCAAATGTCTGATAAATTTCACTATTTTTCCCGATATCGTTTTTTCAATATCTCTATTTATTATTTTCAATTGTATTTCTTCGTTTACTCATTCATTTAAACATTATATGTTCAGTAAAGGTTTTCCTTC
>NZ_LZPK01000252.1:0-3536 GCF_001729375.1 Methanosarcina sp. A14
CATATACTTTTCACATATACTTTTCATATACTTTTCACATATACTTTTCACATATACTTTTCACATATACTTTTCACATATACTTTTCACATATACTTTTCACATACTCTTTTCTTCCTTTTTTCTGTCCTTTTTTAAAGTTTGCCTTAAAGCCTGTGGTCCGGTATTTTTCTACGCCCAAAAAATATATATCTGCAAGCTTTTAATTCTCGAACATGCCAGTGCAGAAAAACTCTTTAAATCCATATTTGGAAGTTGTAACTGGCAGCATAATTTACGGCACTATCGGAGTTTTTCTGGATAAAATTCAGAATATGTCAACCGGATCGATCCTTTTCTCCAGGCTCTTCTTTGGTCTCTGCATGATTTTTGTTTATCTGCTACTCAATCGAGGGCTCGGACAGCTTAAACCCCATAGAAAAAAAAGATACCTTCTCCTCCTGGGCCTTCTAAATGCGATAACAGGGATTTGTTACTTTTCATCTATTAGGTATAGTGGGGTTTCGGTGGCTGTCCTTCTGCTCTATACAGCCCCGGTATATGTTAATCTGTTTGCTCCTTCGATTCTCGGAGAACACAGTAATAGTAACAGCGTTCTCCCTCTTTTGCTTGCAATAACAGGAGTTTTACTGATTGCACGTCCGGGTGAAATTCTTGGACATGCAGGTCCTGAATCTCAGAAAGGCCTTCTTTTCGGGTTACTGTCAGGGCTGTCATTCGGTGCGAATATAATAACGATTCGATATTTGAGAGATGATTACTCAGGAATAGCACAAACCTTCTGGCTGACTGGAATAAGCCTTCTTTTTATGCTGCCGGCCGCACTCTCCACTCCAACTACTGTTTTCGTTAAAAATCTTGATATCCTGCTCCTCTTCAGCTTAACTATAACGTTCGCTGCCATAATCTATCTGATAGGTATCTCAGGAATCAGGGCTCAGACAGGAAGTATTCTTGCCCTGGTCGAGCCTGTTTCCGGAATTTTCTTTGACGTTACTGTCTTGAAAAATCCGCTCTATATATCGACTTTTCTTGGTTGCGTTTTTATTCTTACAGCAGCCTATGTTATAAGTAAAAGGGATAAGGTAGGCCTGAAATAGAAGTACAGAATATAGAAATCTTCTCTTTGTGGAATTATTATCTTCTTGTAGAAGTTTCCTCTTGTAGAAGTTTCTTATTGAAAGGTCTTTTCTTGTAGAAGTTTCTTCTTCTATATGTCCCTCTTTGCAGAATTCCCTTCTCAAAAAAAAAGGAGAGCAGTCTTAAAATAGAGGTTTTCTGTGGGACCCTGTGTTCTGCCCAAAAGCTCTTTAGTTAAAAGCTCCTCTTTTTTTGTTATAATGGTTTTGAAAAAGCAGGAAAAGCATGACTGAAGAACGCCCAATTATCGAGCTTAAAAACCTGACAAAAATATATAAAAACGGAATGAAATTTCGCGCGCTCGACAATGCAAACTTAAAAATTAAGAAAGGAGAATTCGTTGCAATCGTCGGACCATCTGGTTCTGGAAAAAGCACACTTATGCACATGATAGGCCTGCTGGACACCCCAAGTTCTGGGACGCTCATGATAGACGGTAGAGACGTAACAAATATGTCGGATAAGGAACGTTCTGAGATGCGAAACAGAATGCTTGGTTTTGTTTTCCAGTACCATCACCTGCTCCCGGACTTTACGGCCTTGGAAAATGTAATAATGCCGCTCTTGATTACGGGAAAAAGCAGGAAAGAAGCACAGGCAATTGCTGAAAACCTCCTTAAAGAGGTAGGACTTGAAGACCGGATGGATCACAGGCCCGGTGAACTTTCAGGAGGGCAAAACCAGAGGGTTGCAGTAGCAAGGGCACTTAGCTGTTCTCCTGCAATCGTGCTCGGAGACGAGCCTACAGGCAACCTTGATACAAAAACGGGTGACCTGATCTATGAACTGCTCAGACGGCTGAACAGAGAGCATAATCAGACTTTTATCGTGGTTACTCATAATGAAAACCTGGCATCAAAAGCTGACAGGATTATCAGGCTTGTGGACGGAAAAATTACAGATCAGTGAGGATAGAAAGATGGAATATGCAACAGGAAAAATAGGTAGAGTATTTACCGTAAGGATCGATTCTGGAGAAGACTTGATTCTGGAACTGATTAAACTTGCTGAACTGGAGCGCATCGAATCTGCTGTTTTTGTATTGCTTGGCGCATTAAAAGAGGCACAGCTTGTCACAGGCCCTAAAAAAAGTATAATTCCTCCAGAACCTGTATGGTCCGTCTTTAATGATGCACATGAGATTCTGGGAATTGGAGACATTTTTTTAATGGAAGGAAAGCCTAAGATCCATCTGCATGCAAGCGCAGGCAGGGGAGACAATGTAAAACTCGGGTGTTTGAGAGGAGAAAGCGAAGTTTTTATGGTAGTTGAGGCTTTTGTCCTCGAACTTGATGGATTTTCTGCTAGAAGAATTGAAGATAAGGAACAGGGCTTTGCCCCTGTATGTTTTGAACGAGTTTTAGATATGAAATGACGTTCAAGTAGAACAGTTATAATCAGGGCTCAAAAGTTTGAGTATGAAAGCAAGAAGTTAAATATAATCCTGCAAAATTGTCTGGCAGCCTTCTTCAAATTCAATTTTGCAATGTTGTTTCCAGTTCTCGAAGCCTTTCGAGTGCAATCATTTTTTCTTCATTATCTTTTAAAAATTCTTCTTCAAGGGTCTTTACAATTTGTGAGAAGGGCAAAGTTAACTGATAGTACTTCACAGGCCTGCCTTTTCCTTTATTCTTTTTTTCAGACCTTTCTTCCACCCAACCTCTTTCCCGCAGGGGGCGCATGGCTACACTTACTTCCGGTTGTCTAAGCCCTGATACAAGTTCAATATGAAGAGACCTGAGTTCACTGCAGTCTTTCAGACATACGATTGCGGTAGCCTCTGTTCTCGGGAGTCCCAGGCTCTGGAGCATGTCAATGATTGAATACTCTTTATCGGTTAAATTAACTGGAGAATCGTCGGTCATCGGAAGTGAATAATACTTTCAGGTTTATATATTTTATGTAGATAAAATTGTTTTTTTAAATAAATTGAGTATTGTTAAGAAGTATAATAGCTATCAAACCCTGTTAATGCCTTTTTTTGGAAAGTTTTAATATAAAACCTAATATTAGTAAATCTCCGGAAAAAAATCGGTTTTGTAAAAACTGGCTTTGTGATCCTGACCAAAACCTTTAAAGCTAGTGCCTGAGGAAAATAAAGATTCCTAAAACTCAGGAAGCCTGAGTTAAGGTTTGCAAAATAAGAAAATCTCTTGCAAATGCTCGAAGGATAATATTCCTGAATTTATACAGCTAAGGATGCAGATACCTGAGCAAAAGTATTTTTGAATTTGGAAATTCAACATATAGCCTTCATTTGTTAATAGGGTTTCTTATGAGACAATAGCGTAAAACTTAATTAAAATTATTTCCGTTAACCGGATAAAGAATTAAATACAATTCGGACATCTAACGGTTAAGTTAAGATTAAGTCTCAAATTAAGAGTAAGCTTCAA
>NZ_LZPK01000253.1:0-4954 GCF_001729375.1 Methanosarcina sp. A14
ACAATATGCTAGGAGCCAACTGCGTAACTCCTATTCTATAAACTTGACTTCCTCAACACCTTTAAAAAATTTAGATAATGACATTGAAGCTGTTGCTTTTTCGATAAGCAATGAAGGATATATCATTATTAATGTGAATGATTTGTCTGTGCCTGAATTTTCAATGACAAACAAAAGTCCGTTTATCGTCGGGAATAAAAGTTACTACTACAATGGTCCTCTTGCTTATGTTGAAGCAGAAGAACTAAAAAACAGGGAAATCAAAACCAAGTACATTTACAAAAAGGAAAAAGTGAATAAATCTAAAAAAATCTTGGAACTGCAAGAATCAGCTACATCAGCACAGAAGATACAGACACTATCGTCTACAGGCGGAAGTTTGAGTCATTCATTAAGGACTTGGGAAGATAGTTCCGTTTATTGTGGTCCAATTGCAGCTGGTATAACTCTCATATATTTTGATGATTACCATGATGACGATTTTGTTGATTCGAACTACGAAAACCAAGATGATCTATTAGATCTCATAACTAATGGGTATATACCAAATCAAGGAACGAGTACTTTAACCGTTACAAATGGATTGGACGATTATTTGGTAGATCGGAATCTCGATGATGATTACAGCGCAAAGTCCAGTTCTTCTTTTAGTTACAGTAAGATTCAGTCTCTCATCAATTCAAATAAACCTATAATTGTTGACACGGATAATCATCCAACATTTGGGGAGCACTGGATAATAGCACACGGATACTATGTACTCACAGTTCCATATGTTAATCCACAATATTATATTATAGTCAATAATGGATGGGGCGATAATAACGTCAATGTGCTTGTGGATAATTACATTGATGATATGGTATACATTGAGTAATAAAAAATTCTAAAGTGTGCACCAAAACATCTTTTTTTATTTTTTGTTTTAATTGACATTTAAGGATATAAGATCTGGCTAAATAGATATAGACAATTGAGGGTGCAAAATTTGGCTAAACAGATGACGAAAATTGTGTTAATTTCGTGTTTTACTATAGTAGGTTTATTATTTTTCACGTTATTTTTTCCAAGTTTACATGAAAAAGATACAGGTCACAAAGTAACAAATGTTAGCTATGAGAATATCACTAGAATATCTATCAAAAACGGACTAAATGGAGACTCAATTGAAGTAGAAAATAAAAGCCTAATAAATAATCTGATAAATTGTATCTCAGATTACTCGTTTACAAAAAAAGTTGAACAGGAAGATCTCAATGGATATCTGTACTCAATAGATTTTTTTAATGAAGATTCTCGGATATCAAGAATTATTATTGTAGATAATGAAACTGTTAATATTGATGGAGTATATTATAATTCCAAGAACTCACAAATTGACAAATATGTAAATAATCTTTTTTATGAGAGTGCATCAACAAAGGAAAATAAAAGGTAATGTGCTAACTTTTCTATAAAACTATAAATCTTAACAAGTTGACAGTTGGAGAATCCAACATTAAAGAACTGAATTATGGACAGTACGCAAAAAATTTGACTTTGAATTTACAGAAAATTTGGTACACTACTCTGACTCCTATAGTGATTGAGCTTGATGAGATAGTCTAAATATTTTTCAGTAAAATATTATTTGGGTGATGGCTTATAAAAGACATATCTCTAACCTTCTTTTACGAAGTCTTCTCTGAACCTTCCTCCTCAATTACAGCGTAGAAATTTTCTCGAAACTCTTGAAAGACTACCTTTTTTTCATAAAGGATTTATTAATAAGTCGCCACTTCCACACTTGATTTTTACATAAAGCCCTTATATCAAAAAACTAATATATGCCTTTAAAATTCAGGATTATGAGGTAGGTTGCATGGTCAAGGTTTTCGAGGAACGGAAATTATCATTTTCAATCAACGGAGAAGAAAAAATACCTGCAATCGAAATGGTTGGCGCTATACAACACATCCAAAACATTATTTTCCATCTGGGCGACTATTTTTATGGAAATACAAGCCGTCCGACAGGGGATTTTCCGCAGGTTATCAAAGATTCATGTACCCTTTTTGTAACGAATATAGAGATGGGTAGTGTTCACGCCGAAATGCAAATAGGCGACTCTCAAGTTGGTATAACAGAGTTGGGAACATTAGGTGAGAGGGCAATTTGTGCAACAAATGAGTTAATTGAAGCTCTTTCCCACAAAGATGTTTCAAAAGAAGAATTGGGCGAAATAATTAAAGACCCTCATAGGTTAAACAAAGTTTTGAAAGAGTTCTATTTAATGTGGCCTGACCCGCAGTCTAAAAGAAGTCTAACTTTCGGTTTTTCAGGGAAAGTTGAAGAAAAACTAAATCCAGAACAAAAAGAAGTAATACAATCCCTACTACACAAGCCTGTTGAGGAATATGAAAAGAAAGTTTTTGGAAGGGTGTATGAACTAAGGGTCGACAAAAACAGAAGAATTCAAATCGACACTCCAGAAGGGCCAATTGACTGTAATTTCACTGCGGACATCGAAGAAGATATCAAAGATATTATTGGAAACATTGTTACCATACGTGGTGTAATGAAGCCTTTTAAAGGTAAGTTCGTTTTAAGTATTGACAGTGAAGCATCTATTGAAAGAAATCCACAATACTATCTAACCTCAATTAAAAGAGATGAGATTGAAGTGAAATTGAAGGAAGAAGTTCCAATTGACATTGAATTTGAGGATGATTATTATATAGCTTCAAACGATGACTTGGGACTGCTTGCTGTTCAACCAAAAATGAAGCTTTTGATCGAGGAACTCAAAGGACAGCTTAACGTGCTGTGGCAAGAATATGTACTTGTTGATGAGGAGGAGTTGGCACCCAGCGGTAAAGATCTGAGGGAGATGTTGATTTCAATTGTAGGTGCTCAAAATGTCTAAATATAAAGTAAAAGACATTGAGTCTTCTTTATCTAAAAAGGGATTTCAGCTTCAAAATACTCATCACAAATTGTACACATATTATGTCGATGGAACCAAAACGGGAATTCATACTTTTATAAGCCACGGGAAAGATGAATACGGTGACAAGCTGTTAAGTAAAATGAGAAATCAACTTAAGTTATCACATCAACAGTTTGATGACCTGATTCGATGTCCTTTGTCTAAAGAGGAATTAAATGAGATCTATTCCAAAAACGGAAATATCTAATTCTTTTTTAGTCCTCTCTTGTCATTTTCAGTATTTTTTTTCTAATTTTTCCACAGTTGTTAACATTACATTCAAGTATTGAAAACCCTTAAATGAATAGTAGATGAGCAGCCTTTCTCCTATCTATCAAAAAAGCATTCAGGATCTGAAATCCCTGGTTTTTGAAACTTTAAAAGAAGAAAATGTTACTGTCATACTCTTCGGTTCTAGGGCAAGGGGGGATTTTAGTCGAGTATCGGACATAGACATTGGAATCCTTCCAGGGAAATATTTTGACTGGAGAAATTTGATTTTCTTAAAAGAAAGAATTGAGAACCTTAATATTCCCTATACAGTTGATATTGTGGACTTTTCCAGGGTTTCGAAAGTTTTTATAGAAAAAGCGCTAAGAAAAGGGATTGTGTGGAAACACTAAAGCTCAGAATCGAAACCACTGAAAAAGCACTCAAAACTTTAAAGGTAATCACGGAAGATCCTTGTTCAGTAATAGCTCGAGATTTTCGAGGCCGGTCGGCAGAAAAATAAAAATAAAGTTGTAAAAACTGACTGAAACTCGCTTCAGCTCTAAACGATGCCCTTGAATTCTTTTTTCGCTTTTCTCACTTATGGGTTTTCGTGTTCCAGCCGCGCTAGGCGCGGGACAAAACAGGCTTGAGACGACTATTATTGCTACCCGATTTTTGATTTTTGATTCTGAAAGCGGTGGCCCAATCTTCTTTCGTTTGATAGGGTTTTTTCGCTCTATCTTGTTTTGCAGGGCACAGGAAATTAACTTCGGAACACTTTTTATTGCCTTATTTTCTCGATTTTTGGCTTATATAACCCGCTTTAAATTTATGATTTAATTCTTCTCGTCATCAATGCTCAGGTTTTATCTCATGTCCATTAACTAAAATGTTAATCAGGGCTTCTGAATATTATTTATGTGGTCATATACTATTATTTCATACAGGGTCAACAACTTTTAATATCACAAACTTCTAAAGCTAGAGTCGGTGGGGTAAATAATGCATTTTCGATATGAAGATGCCTGTTTGAGATTGCGTCGGATAGTGTATACTATGCAGGATACTTTCGAACATAAAGTGCCTGTTTGAGATTGGATTTTTAAAGTACATACACAGAGCACTTTCTAAACAGGGAATGCTTTGAGACAATATCAGATAGAATACATTATGAGTGGGGTTTTAACAAAATGCTATCAAAGAGTTTAAAAGAAATCATAAGATCCGGAAAAGAAAAAAGAATTTTACATTCGGAAAAGCTTATAGAGACGACTCACTGGCTCCATAATCTGGAGTTTCTGGTCGTACGAGTGATGATGTTTGCCATAGGTGTTCACCACCTCTATGTGTACACCATAAAAACTGTGTTCGGAGTTTGATACCTTAACTCAGCTGCACAGGTAGGCTAATTCCTTTCGGATAAGAAAAACTGTTCCCGGGTCAAAATTGGGGAGAACCCGGTAGGGAGGTGGCAGTGATTAGCTAAAATTAGGAGGAAGATTGCCATTGACTAATACGGATCGGGATTCGTGCAACACAACAAAGAAACCGCAGACCTGAAGCCCCAGATCGCAAAAGCGCAGCACTTTTCAGGTGGACTGTTATGCTTTGTTTCTTAGTTGCATCCTACATATCCTGAAAGAAGGAGGATTGGTACTAATCATCTAAATCTTCTAGCTACATCAAACACCTGATGACTTATTCAGTGCCTTTATTTGATACCTCACCGGTTTCAGATGTTATCGGGTTAAAAAATTGCTATCAGATCAAAGA
>NZ_LZPK01000254.1:0-2172 GCF_001729375.1 Methanosarcina sp. A14
TAACTGCGTAAGTCCTAACACAATATAACATAAGATATACAGATATTAAAAATTAACTAAGTTATATGATTTCACTTAACCTAAATTTCTAATTAAACTTTCTTGAGGCTGTTAATTGAGGTTGTTCAAAACCCCTGAAGAGGGGAACTCATTACTTTAAACCTTTAGTAGACAATCTTGCAGTAAAGTAGACAATCTTGCAGTAAATGATATCCAGAGAACAAATTTGTGTGTGAGATTGGAGTTTTAGAATAAAAACATGTAAGAGTGACCAAAAAACACTTTGCCAACCAAATATTTAGAGGGAAAGATTTTCAGAATGATAGCTTTCCTACATGATCCTGATACAGTGTTTGATACTCATGCCAGCATACCCTCATATGACCTCCTCAGGACTTCCTCGAGGACTTTATTGATACTTCCTAATAATCTACTTATGGAGACCTTCACGACGTAATTCCTTGTTCCCAGGCTTCTTCAGTCTTCACGATCAATGCTGAATTTGCATTTTCTGTATACGTATCATATCCAGAGGACGTCGCCTGATCGAAATATGAGATTTCATAGCCGTCAGTAATCTCCGGGGTTTTAATCATCGTTGTTTCAATTAAATTCCAGCTCCCATCCACCTTAAATGCAACAAAAACATGACCAGGTATATGGATCAGTGCCGTATCCACACCTACAGACTCAAGTGCAGACACATAAAGTACAGCCAGATCGTCGCAATCTCCCCCTTTGAAGGACAAGGTTTCGGACGGAGTCTGGATATAATCAATACCTGTTCCTAATGGGTCATTGGGATCGGATATGTAATACACTCCGTATTGACCAAGTGCATCAAAAATTAGTTTGGCTTTTTCCAGATCGTCATCGGTACCCATTGTCGCATTTGCAGTAATACACCTCACATTCGGGTCGTGTGGATCGATGTAATACGAATAAAACGATTTTAATGAGATATCTGCATTTGCAGATGCCAACCTGGAAGTATCTGCTAATGGAAGCGCATTTTTGCCATATACCTTGAGAGGAACTGTGCTTTCCACAACAGGCTGTTTTGTTCCTGATGAACTGTATTCAAGTTTTAAATACAAATTTTTCGTTGATTCTTTGCCAGCCTTTTCAAATACCCTTTTAGGTATGTTCGGGGTTACCCCTATTTTTGACACTTTAGTTGGAGAGATCTCATTGATGGATGATGAGACCCAATCCCCACCTTCAATGCAGGTAGACAAAATAACATTTTCTGCAGACGACTCTCCGTTGTTAGCAATAGTCACCTGGAAAAACTGCTTATTGTTATTTACATAATAACTGTATACTGCCGGGCTTACACCAGACATATTGGAAACTGTACTTGAAATCACCAGTTTTGAAGGGGAATAGGACTCATAATTCCCAACAATATTCATTTGTTGGCCAAATTTTAAGGTCACTAACTGGGACTGAGGAGAATGATAATTATTTACATTACCGTATTGCACTTTGTATGTACCGGGCTTTAACTCTGTTAATATCTGCCCATTACCCTGAAATTCTCCGTCTATGATTATATCAGCATTCACAGGAGAAGTTTTGACTATTAGCTTTGATACTGTTCTGTAATTAGGGTCTGTACCAAACTCAAAGATCTCCTGATAATCTCCGTATAAGTCTCCGTCAGAATTTTCGCTCAATGGATTGGTTTTATACTTGTTTACCTCGTCAAAGTCTGAGATTTTATCGGAATCGGTATCACTGTTTGCAGGATCAGTATGAAGTGTGTTGACCTCATATCCATCAGGAATTCCGTCAGAATCCGAATCAGATGCGAATATACTGGTATCATGCTGAATTTCACTTGGAGTGTTTAATCCGTCTCCATCAAAATCCACAACAACAGCTCCTACCCCACAGAGAGCAATAATTATTATTGCCGGAGTAGTAAAATTGAACCTGAGCCTGTGAGCAGCCCCATACAAAACAACAAGAACTACGGCTAGCTTGGCTAGCCTGGCGATTGTATGTGAAATATCAGCATCAATCAAAAGTACACCCCCCTGAAAACAGAAATTATGCTATAAACCCAGCTTAACTGTAAAAAAATAATATGTAAGTGTAGTTATTTGAAAGTTTCTCAGCTTTTTATTCTGAATTTCGTTAGAATTGATCTGTCTTTCCGCAGATGTC
>NZ_LZPK01000255.1:0-11305 GCF_001729375.1 Methanosarcina sp. A14
GACATGTAGAAACATGGCATCCATGCATTAAAAATTACAACCTGAAAACGGTTTCATAAATAAAAAAGAAGGTTCTGTTAATGAAATACTGGCAGCCGAAATACGAAACAATGAATCCCGAAGAACTGAAAAAATTACAGCTAAAACGTCTTCAACACAGCGTAAAGCTGGTCTATGACAACGTTCCTTTTTACAGGCAAAATTACAAAGCAGCCGGAGTCACTCCCGAGGACATCAAGACCCTTGAAGATATCCGTAAATTGCCTTTCACGCGGAAAACCGACCTTCGGGACAACTATCCTTTTGGGCTTTTTGCTGCCAAAAAAGAAGACATAGTACGTATCCATGCCTCGTCCGGAACCAGCGGAAAGCCAACCGTTGTCGGGTACACGGCAAAAGATATCGAGACCTGGTCGGACATGATCGCCCGCGATCTCACAATGATTGGGCTTTCAAAAGGTGACACCATCCAGAACTCAATGAATTACGGGCTCTTTACCGGAGGCATAGGCTTCCACTACGGCATAGAAAGAATGGGCGCAATGGTCGTACCGGCTGCAACGGGAAACACCGCTCGGCAGCTCGAGATGATGATCGACTTCGGCGTAACCGCAATCCACTGTACCCCTTCCTATGCCTTTTACTTGGCCGAAACAGCCGAAGAAATGGACCTTATAGACAAACTCTCCTTAAAAGCCGCTATCTTTGGAGGAGAGCCTTGGTCGGAAAACACGCGGAAGCAGCTCGAAAAGCGGCTCAACCTCAAAGCCTACGACTGCTACGGCCTGTCGGAAATGTTCGGGCCAGGAATCGGGTTTGAATGCCAGGAGCAGGACGGGCTGCATATCTGGAGCGACAACTTCCTTGTCGAAGTCCTTGACAAAAACGGAGAACAGGTCTCAGAAGGCGAAAAAGGTGAACTTGTCCTTACTTCCATCAACAAGGAAGGCTTCTGCAATATCCGATACCGTTCAGGTGACATGACAAGGCTTCTTGAATCCGAATGCGAGTGCGGCAGGACAACCACCAGAATTTCTCGCCTCATGGGCAGAGCCGACGACATGCTGATCGTAAGAGGTATCAACGTGTTCCCCTCCCAGATCCAGGATGTCATTTCCCGCATCCCGCAGGTAGGTGAACACTTCCAGCTTATCCTTGACCGCAACAATCACATGCTCGATGAACTTACAATCGAAGTCGAACTTGAAGATAATGCTTTTACCGGCGACCTCAAAGACCTTAAAGCCATCCAGAACTATGTTCAGCACGAACTCAAAGCTGTCCTGAATATCCGCACAAATGTTGAGCTCCTTGAGAAAGGCAGCATCGAAAGGACAGCAGGAAAGGCAAAGAGAATCATCGACAGGCGCCCAGAGCTCTAAACGGAAAAGCAGCCCCAATTAAACAATAAATCAGGGAAAAATTATTTCCTGGTTTTTCTTTAACCTTTTTTGATACCTATTTTTATGATACCTATTTTTCATCAGTCCTTTTTAGATTACTCCGCTTTCTATTATTCAACTTGCATAGCAGATAGAACCGCTTTTCAGAACCCTGGGCAACCCTACGCTCGACGAAGTAGAGTGGTTTTTGCGTAAAGTCTTAATAAAACTGAAATTTTTTTGATTTTATTAAAATGAAGCCTATAATAAGCCAAAATTTGGAAATAATTCATTTTGACCCTCTGAAACAATAAAAAAGTGTTATAAAATATGGTTCTGGCTTGTAAATATAAAAAATGAAGATATATGTTATAGGTAGGTAACACATATTAACCAGAGTTTGTAACCAGAGCTTGAATTTACTTTAATACCTAATTTTTACCTTAACTTGGGATCAAACTTTATAGCCCGGTCGTATAGTATCTCTGAATAGGCTGGTCCGGTCTTTGTTGTGTTCTCCATGTAGGCCCTCCAGGCAACAAAAAGCGGCTGATCCGGCTCTATGCCGTGAACTCCCACGCCGTAGGGAACCTCATAGCAGTATTGATCATCTTCGCTGCAGTTTCTGGCGAGCTTGTAGACATAAAGGTATTTCGCATTGAGATTGTCAGGGAAATATTCCTCAGCAGATCCATTGAAATCTGCGTCTGTGATTGCTCTAACACCATTCCATGTATCTGCTCCGTATATTGCGAAGTTCGAGTACGTCGCCTTTCCTGTGGCTACATGGTTAACCCCATAAACAATTATGAATTCATTGGAATCATTGCCCAGAGTAATTGCCGGTTCTCGCAAGAAAGGATAGTACAGCGAGGTGTTAACGAAAGGAGGTGTAGGCGAAGAGACAGTCTGGTTTGCTGTCCATAGATAGCACGCATCGTTATTGAGACCTACTGCGTTAATTCCTTTCTGGATGGCATCACTCCCTACAGGAACTGCCTGACTGGTCGGAAGCTCTGTGGCACTTGACTCATTATATTTGTTGAGAATCGCAATCCTTAGCTCTTCGAGATCATCCATAAGCTCAAACTCTGTTTGCCCGGTTCCGCGGACTCTTAGCTCCGGATAATCATACGGGTCCAGCTCTGTAGTATTGTTGGGAGTAATCCGGAAAACAGTTGCAGGTGTATTATTTATGTAATCATCACCAGCCTGTGTGTCATTGAATAAGGCTGGGCGGACAAACGCGGCAAATGTATCGGAATCATTCTCCAGACCCATTTTTAATATGGTTGATGGCAATGCCTGTGTGTTAATTATATCGTTTGAGTCTCCTGCAGATTGGGCAGCAGCCCTGATGCGTTGATCAATTCCTTTGTCAGCCGTAATTATTATTACCGTGGTTTGATTGAAAGGATTTCCAGAAGAGCCGTTTTGAGTCCCTTCGGTTTTAATAACCAGGTCGTTCACCGTATCTGCTACGTTGGCAAAGATCCATCTTTTTTCATTCCCAATTGTCCTGTGCATTATGAAATTATCGTAGCTGAAGTACTTGCATTCCGGCTGTGTTCTTCCAACGAAAACAACAGCTTCATTAGGACCAAGGTTCCAGAATGGAGTTGTACTCCCGCTCATTCCGAGAGTACCTGTTATTTTAGAAATCCGTTCATCTATTTCATGACCAGCTGCTGCTGGAACAAAATATGCCACATATTTTGTGGTGGGATTATTTCCGTATGCAGAAGGCAATACTCCTTTCTCTAATAACCCGATTAAATCAAAGTAACCCAGTTCACCTTCCTCTACGGTGAATCAGTCCAGTTCCAAAGCCTGTCGAAAAGTCTCCGCATCATATGTTTTCGTATTCTCTGCGAGAGCAATTCTTGTTAATACTGTGAATAAAATGCCAAGTATTATAATTATTATATAATTTTTCATATATAACCCCCAAGTAAATTTATTTATTAATTATTAGAAACCTTGTCAGGACATTGATTTAATTGGAACAGTATATCGGTTGACAGTTCATATTATTTCTTACTCCCACTCTGCTTTGACTTTATGTGGTTTGCATACAACTCACACAGTTGAAATTCCGAAAACCTCCAATAATTAAAAATATAATTATTTATTAATAATTATTCAAAAACGACGGAGGTATAAGCATAAACTCACCCAAGTGTAAAAACATCGACTACATTAATTTCCTCATCGCGGCTTCTAACGCTTTTAGTTGCACTGAAGCTGCTAGTGTCAAGTCAAACTCAAAATGTCGTAAAATAGTTCTTGCACCTTTTCATAAGTAATCTTTAGAATTACTTATGAAAAGATATACTGTATATGATTATGAATACAAACGTTGTGGAGTGCGCAATATGTATCTTGCCTGTGAACCGTTGGCAGGAAAACAAATGGTAAATATTACTGAAAGAAAAACAAGCAAGATTGGGCCTATTTTCTGGAAAAATCGCACTTCAACGTGAGAATGCATTCGACGTGAAAATGCAAATAAAATTACGCTGATAATGGACTATCTAAATACTCATGTCCCTGGATCTCTCTATGAAACATTTCCATGACAGCTAAGTGGAAATTGGATATATTTCAATAAGGTTAATTCCCAGCTCCCCAGCCTCCAATGATGGAGTTCATTTGTAGATTAAAAAGTTGAAAATTTACAGGACTGAAAGTTACAGAAGTGAAATTTACAGGACTGGAAGTTTAAGCTTCCAGAACTGAAATCTCAGGCTTCCAAATTTTTCATATTAATTTCCAGGCATGTGTTTTTCATCATCAAGATTCTCAAAGTCTTCTAGGTTTTCTTCTCTTATCCGTTTTTTAAAGGCCCGGTTTTTCAGGTAGACTGCTACTATTAAAACTGCCAGTAAAAGGAAAATTGGATATTTAAAGAAATTAAGCAGTTCCGAAAGCCTTGATGAACTTTCTGTAGAAGCTGAACTTTTTATATCATCTGACACTTTACCTGAGGAAGCTGAGGCAATCTCAACTACATTTTCAATGCCTCCCGTTGCTGTCATGCTTTCTTTTAAAGGCAGTCCGAGCCTTTCTCCTGAAAGGAAACGCGCATCTCTAAAGAGCTGCGCAAAAACCGTGGAGTTTCGCTCAAAAAGATACGCTGCTCCGTTATCACTCGCTGCAGCAAGGGCCGAGCTATCGCGAGAAATGAACACGTCATTAATATTTCCTCCGCAACTGCAGTTCCAGAATTCCTTCCCACCGAGATCGAGCACATAAAGCGTATCGTCCCAGCTTCCAGCTGCAATGAATGATGCGTCCGGTGAAATTGCAACACTGTAGACATCATCTTTTACCTTGTAATCCCAGAGTTTTGTACCTGTGCTGTTAAACATGTAGACTTTATCGTCAAAACTTCCTGCCGCCAGATACGAGCCGTTGTTTGTCAGGGAAACGCTACTGATCCAGTAAGCAGGGTTGTGTATCCAGGAAAAATCCCCTTTCTGGTTAAGGAAATAGACATTATAATTGGAACCTCCAGCAGCCACATATTGGGCTTGTGGAGTAATGCACACACAATTGATCACACTGCCTGTTTTTCGTTCCCATATTTTATTTCCGTCTCTGTCAAAGAGATAAATGCAATAACTGGAACCACCGGCTGTAACGTAAGAGCCGTCTCTGGAGAGAGCTATACTGCGGACGGAATATCCTGAATCAAAATTCCATAATAATCTGCCCTCTTTATTAAAGAAGTAAATCTTGCCGTCATCACTGCCTGCAGCCACATATGAACCATCGGAAGAGACCACAACACAATTCACGCTGCCCTCAGTTTCGTAACTCCATAGCAATTTTCCTTCCCTGTTAAAAAAGTATGCCTTCTTATCGTTGCTTCCTGCAGCTACACCAGTTCCATCGGGAGAAATTGATACAGTGTAAACAATATCCCCAGTAGTATAATTCCAGAGTTTCTTTCCCTTGGAATTAAAAAGAGAAACACTACGATTAAAGTCCCCAACTGCAAGATAATTCCCATCAGAAGAAAGAGAAACCGTATTAACTATACATCCTGTTTCACATCTGCAAAGCAGGTCAAAAGCTCTGAGTTCCGAAAGATTTATGTTCCCACTATCCGAGTCAACAGGATCTGCAGCCCCCAAATCTGCAAACAGGCCGAAGAGCAGACCCAGCACTATAAATAACCATGTTCCTGCTAACTGTCTCATAGTAATGTATAGTTTAGGAGTTTATTCTTCATGAATTTTTTGTAAAAGTTTACGATTAGATTTGCGGTCTGGATAGAGATGAAAGTGAAAGATAGTCAATCTCACTCCCATTAATGTTATAAGATGAATCACAAATCCAGTCCTCATCTAAGTCTGTACAGATCTCAGAAAAGAGAGATAGGAAGTTAAAGAGATATCTTTTAAGATAAATGGCAAAAAAGACATATCTTTTAAGATAGAGTGTGGAAGAAATAGCTTTAAAGAGATAGCTTTAAAGATAGAAGGCGGGAAAGAAAATGAAGTGATAAGAAGCTGGGTAATATATGAAAAAAATACCTCAGACACAAAATAGCATGATAAGCTTAGCATGATAATCTGCGTAAATAAGTTGCAAACTACCATGCCACCTAAATAATTATGAGAAACGATAATAAAAATAGGTGTTGGATTATGGGTTTCTAGATAAGCTTATTCATTGGATAACGTTTTCAGAAAATCACTTTTATCTTTTTCTGTAATGGTGCGTCTCACCCTACACGGATTGCCAGCAGCTATTACATTGGCCGGAATATCCTTTGTTACTACGCTTCCAGAACCAATGACAGTATTATCACCAATGGTAACCCCCGGATTCACAATAGTGCCACCGCCAAGCCAAACATTGTTGCCTATGAAAATAGGAACGGCATATTCCAACTGGGTATTCCGCACATCCGGATGCACGGGATGTCCTGCAGTAAAAAGACTCAAATTGGGTCCAATAAAAGCGTTGTCACCTATAGTAACCTTAGCGCAGTCGAGAATTGTACAATTATAATTGGCATAAAAGTTCTCCCCGATAGAAATATTATATCCGTAGTCACAGCGAAAAGGTGATTCAATAATGAAGTTCTCACCAGTTTTGCCAAAAAGTCTTTTAATAATTTTATTGCGTTGTTCAATTTTGCTGGGGTGCAGAGCATTAAATTCAAAAATCAACTCCTTTGCAGCCTGACGTTCTGCAAGCAGTTCTTCTCCAAAAGCTCTATATGGTTTGCCTGCCAGCATTTTTTCTTTTTCTCTCATTTTAAACTCCTTTCTTTTTTTCTTATCTTAGCTCCCGTTTTTTCTCTCACCTTAACTATATATTTCTCATATCATTTTTATTGTCGTTTGTTTGTACTCAATTATCATTGTTACACAACAATCAAAACAAGGTCTACTCATATTTTTTATGCTTTTGGGATTGATGGAACGTCGTGTACAGATACATCAAAAAGCAATCAAAAGGAACATCGTGTACAGATACATCAAAAAGCAATCAAAAGTCGCGTTGAAGATTTTATTTTGAAAAACTAATCTGTATCGGCTTGCAGCCAAAAAATATAAAACAAAAATTGAAGATAAAAGCCAGAGCTCTCAAATATTTTCAGCCAGGAAAACAAGAGATCCTTTTTTAGTGCCATTTTCAGAGTAGTTCATCGGAACTTTAAGTTCAATTTCCAGAGCTTTACTTGTGTTGTTTGCAATTACTTCAGAAAAGTCTGGCCAGAAACGGGAAGAAATATAAATACCTTTAGAAAAAACTGCATCTGAAGACTCACTAACCTCAGCGGAAATCCTGACATTACTTATTCCTGTGTTCCTTATTGTCAAAACCTGTGGTTTACTTATCTGTTCTGTTGACTGCTTTGAAGGCATGGTTCCTAAATTGAGGGTATCTCTGTCGATTTCAATGGAAATGTCCGAGGTATTATTTGGTTCAGGCATTCCGATTGTGACCTCTAGATCTACCCCGGTTACGAAAGGAGGTCTGGCAAGTGGAAGATAATCGAAATCGCTTCCATTAATCTGGAGTGGCAAATCGCAGATCCCATCCGAGTTTGAATCGTTTGAGACCTGAGAGAAGCCGGTTCCCTCTGGATTTGCCCAGAAATTTCCTCCCAGGTTTAGACCCCCTACTATATTTGGCCTTGGCGACTGTGTAGTATTCCAGATATTTCCTTTAGTATTCTCGGCTTTCACATTTACGCTATTATTGAAGTAGTTATTATAAATGCGGTTAGCTGCACTGTAGTCCAGAAAGTAAATGCCAGATTCGTTACTCATTGTTATTGTATTGTTAGACAGTTCATTGTCGTGGCAGTCCTCTCTTAAATAAATGCCTGTACTTCCGTTAGAAATCGTGTTATTATAAACTCTGGAATCGAAGACAAAGGTTAGATAAATCCCGTTCCGACAACCTAGAATCAGGTTGTCACGTAGGATGGTCCTTGCCTGAACGTCATACATGTCAATTCCATTACTACAGTTTATGATTTCATTTCTCGAGACGAGGTTGTTTCCACCACAACAGGCAATACTTATTCCCTCGCCGTTTGAAACCCGATTCTGGAACATTATATTGTCCCAGCAGTGAGCCCCAATAATGAGGGTGCTCTCTTCAATAGCATTATTTATCAGCAGGTTTTTGCCGCACCCTTCATCAAGCCAGATGCCATTGCGGAAAAAAGTATTCTTCAAGACTGTACTATTCCTGGAATCCTGCAGATAAACCCCGTACCTATTTTCGAAAAATCTATTATTCTCGACTGTGCAGTTGTTAACCTGCTCAAGGCAAATCCCTGCTGCAGGACAACCAAACCCATCCCATTGGTAAGCAGGCTTATCTGACCCTGAACTGGAAACCTGCCCCAGACTGGCGTTCTCTGAATTATTGGAATTATTGGAATTATTGGAATCATTGGAGTTATTGGAATCATTGGAGTTATTGGAATCATTGGAGTTATTGGAATCATTGGAGTTATTGGAATAACTAGAATCATTGCCCATTTCGGAAAAGTTTGAAGAACCTGAAACATTAGAGATGGTGGAGACAGAAACGTTGGAAACTTCACCTGACCCGGTTATATTGAAGCCGCTGACAGTTACATTATCAGCTTTAATCTGAAACACGCTGGCATTTCTATCCCTCGTCCTTATAAGCACATTTTCAGGGTCCTCAAACTCCGAACTGATCTTTATTCCTGAAACATTGACAACAATATTCTCCTGATATTCCCCGGTTTTCACAATAACTAGATCTCCGGCCGTAGAGTTATTTACTGCAGCCTGGATCGAATTTTCTGGTTCTACGTAAATAACCTCTGCACTTCCAACACTTGCTGAAAACAGAAATAAGAAGACAACAAATGCAGCACCGAATCTCCACCTGTTGTGATAATCTTCAATAAACGTGATTCTCAGAACCAATCCCCCCAGAAAAACTTTACATAACCCCTCCGCTTAGAATACAATAACTTTAAGCCGACAGTTATTGTTTATAATGAAGATAATTTGTTAATATACAGATGAAATTAATAATTTATATATTAACTGTTTCCTTGTTTTTAAATATCCCTTTGTTTCTACACGAAACCCGAGTCTGTAAATAGAGAAGCCTTACAAGCAGATAGAAATTGAACCTCAAAAGTTATAACCATAAAAAGAGCAAAGTGAAACCTGAGTTTAACCGAAATTTAACTTTTACAGGAGATCAGTATGAGGGAAATTGCTCTTACAAAAAAGGTAGAAGACACTGCTTTTAAAATGAATGCGGATTTTATTGGGATTGCAGATGCAGCTTGCTTTGAAGACCCGGAATATACAGGAAACAAACCTCAGGACGTGATGGCAGAAGTACAGTCAGTTATAATCCTGGGGGTTGGCGTACCAAGGGGAGCTTTTGAGACTCTTCCAGCCGGACGGGCCGAATATACCAATACTCTTATGGCAGCAACTGCAACCCTTCGAATAGTCGCTTTTCAAATTGCAAAACTTATTGAAAAAGAAGGATACAAAGCAACTATTGTGCCTACAGAGGGAAGTGAGTTTGGATACTGGTATGCTGACCGCGAGACACTTAAAGCAAATCTGTCCATCAAATATGCCGCATATCATGCAGGACTGGGTAATTTCGGCATAAATCACCTCCTTATTACAAAAGACTTCGGCCCCAGAATTAGAATGACTGCAATACTGACTGATGCCCCACTGGAAAAAGAAGAAAAGGGTACTTTACCGCCGTTTATCAATGAAAAATGCAGCAAGTGCACGAAGTGCATTGAAGTATGCCCGGCTGGTGCCATCTCCTTGGATGGAAAAATTGACAGGCAGAAATGTGCACAGTATATGTTTAATGTTCTGGGAGGGCTGCGCTGTGGGCTCTGTATTAAAGTCTGCCCACAGTAAACTTGCTTGCGGTTTACCAACATCACTTTTGTAATTTTGGGACTAAAGAGATCTGTTTAACTGATAATAGTGAAGAGTAGATTTTGAGTGATAGCAACCGAAAAATAATTTGGAAACTGAGTTTAATGTATCGCCCGGTAAGCTACCTTAAATCAATTGATGCCGAAAGTATCAACATAGATTAGAACTCAGTTAATGCAAACTTACTTAAATCATTCAGAGTTTATGATTAATACCTTTTCAATTATTTTAAAACTATTTGAAGAGGATACGATAATACATCTCGTAACTTGACTTTTAGATATTCTTCAACATATGAATGACCATTAATTGACCAGAAAGGCACATCTATTGCCTTGATTTTAATAGTTTCATCTTTAGTACCTTTATTTATCAAAAATACAGAATCATCTACCGGTTTATCAGAGGTGTTCGGATAAATAAGCAGTACGTTATTTGTTCCTCGCCTGTAAGCATAACTGATCATTTGATACATATCGGATTGAGCTATTCCTTTCTTTGAATCGCTTTTTTCCAGGTTCCATCGGGGTTTATACTTAGTATCAACAATTATCTGCTCCCAGTTTTTTTGTTTGTGAGCAGGATGTCATGCTGAAGATTAAACGTGTTAGGATTGGTATGCAGGTAAAGATCTGATTTCTGAGGCTCTACTTTGAATGTGTCACTAAAATGCTTTTGAACATAGCCGGCTATAAAATCCTCAAAAATATATTCCATCGGGAATAATAAGCTCCAGTTTTTCATTTCATACTCTGCGCAAGAATAAATTCATCAAATGACTTTTCATCCAGTTTATTCCCATCTAGCAGATATTTTAACACATCTTTACGTAGATCCGTAACCGGCCCTGATTTCGATCTGTACTCATATTCTAATGGAGTCAGGTCTTCTTTCGATAGATTATTAAGTTTATTGATTAAAGCATTTTTATCTTCATAAAGTCTGGATATTTCTTTAGACGTATCACACATTAACTGAATACCTTTTTTATTTCGTCTTCTTTCATAGAGACAACTTCCTTTTTATATCCACTAGATGAATTATTTTCTCGCTTTTTCTGCCTTTATTCTTTCAAGCAAAACCTCAGTCGGCCCCCAATCTTCTGTCCTTTGAACCTCTGCCAGCTCTTTTTCATTAAGCAACTTTCCCTCAAATTCTTTTTTCAAAACACTCTGCCTTAGGGCTTTGAATTTTTTCAGATTCATTTCAATATCCTGCTCTATCTTATTACATACTGACAGGCGTGTTTCTATTTCCTGAATCATGGCTTGTCGTTCGGAAAGAGAACAGATAGGGAAGCTTGTGTTTCCAATAATTTTTAAGTTCAGATTTGGCTGAACTCCATCCGAAGATTTCATTTGAATTTCTTTATAATTTTTCGTCAAAAGCCATTTTATTGGTCATCGGTTAAGGAATTTTCTTGCCTAAAAGCTATCGATTTTGCATTAGAAGCCGGCCTTAACTTTTAGCCTATTTACATGAAATCGA
>NZ_LZPK01000256.1:0-3029 GCF_001729375.1 Methanosarcina sp. A14
GTAATTATGTTGAAAAAGTAATTATATTGAAAAAGTAATTATGTTGAAAAAGCAATTATGTTAAAAAGCAATTATGTTGAAAAAGCAATTATGTTAAAAAGCAATTATGTTAAAAAGCAATTATATTAAAACACAACTGGAAACCTTAATGAACCTATTTGAGCCACAATTTCAGGTACTCTCTTCAAAACATATCTCAACAATCATTTCATCGATGTCCTGAATATTTTCTCTCCCTTTGAGCTTTATTGAAAAATCAGCATATTTCTGATAAAAGCCCTTCCTTTCTTCAAAAAGTTCTTTCAAACTCCTATCCCTGAGTCCTACTATGCCTCTTTTTCTTGCATTAGGAAGCCTTCTGGCAATGCTTCTAAAAGCAGTATCCAGAAAGATTATTTTTGAGATTTTTTTCAAATGATTCATGGCTTTTTCGGAATAAATTACACTCCCACCAGGTGAAATAACGCTCCTATCTATCTGCTCGAGACTGAGAATGGCTTCTTCTTCAAACCTGATAAAAGCCGAATCTCCTTCTTTATCAATCAGAGTCTGGAGAGGCATTCCGGTGTTTTCCCTTATCAGGTGATCCACATCGATAAAAGTATAGCCAAGGCGCTTTGCAAGGGATCTTCCGATAGTACTTTTTCCAGCTCCTGCCATGCCAATTAATGTGATGTTCATTGTCACACTCCTTTAAACTCTGAAAATAAGGGAACCAATTACCTGACGCTTCCCGACATAGGGCAATTAGGCCTTAAATCACTCGAACAAAATATACTCTCTAGCTATATAAAACGTACAACGTTTCCTTTTATCTTGAAAGGGTCATTAATTTAACCAATTACTTTAAATTTCAGAAAAGGACCCGAATTCTTCGGTACATGTTATTATTGTAGAAAAAACAGCTTGTAGTGATTTTGTGAAGTGTAGCTAATGAGACTTATAGCAAAAAAAGTAAAAAAATTGAAAACAAATAAACTCTAAAACTCTAAAAAGAAAAACTAATTTAAGAAATCTAAATTCTGAAATCGATTATTTTCTGAAAGAATTCTTTCTCAATATCGATCTTTTCGGTTTATGGACTCAGCGCCAAGGATATGAGTATGCCTTTCAATCGCTTTCGAAGAGTGAAGGAAAGAGAGTGTATATTCAGAAAGGACAACTCTGGTACCTAATATATAACGCTTCAAAAGGCCTCTGGCAGTTAGCTTATCAACCTGCTCAAGAGAAACGATAGCAAGATACATGAGAAGTCGAATGAAAAACACAAGATGAAGCACAAACATTTTGACCCAGGGACTGGCCGAACTGATTGCCATCCCGCAGATCCAGCTGCAAAGCTTGAGAGAATATGAAATAAGACTGTTTTTATATAAATTTAAAAACAGCAGGAGGAGTGTAAGAAAAGATATACCTCCAGCCATAAGATATATTTCATACGTCAAATCCATAAGAGTCACAAACCCTTACTTTCTGTTACTATTTTAATTTATGCACTTTTGTTCTTTTTCAGAGCATATGGAGAAGTTATGAAATTGTAACTAGAGTTTACAGCGTTAATTAATGAATAGGCTTGATTTAGCTACTTTTAGCTACTTTTAGCCAATAATGCAAGAGGAAATAAAAATAATCGGATAGGATGCCCGGAAAAGCGAAAGATCTGTGCACTGGACAAATTTTTGTTAATTAAAGGTTTCCACAAAGTTAAAATCCAAAAGAGAAATTCTAAAATTATGATCAGGTTTTAAGTCGTAACAATTAATACAGTTACATTGGCTAGAAACTTGCCTCACAGGAAAAATATAGGTCATAAAAACATAGGTCGTAAAAACATAGGTCGTAAAAACATAGGTCATAAAAATAGAGGTCGTTTTGGAAATGAAAAAGTATGACGTAGTTGTTGTCGGGGCAGGCATAAGTGGGCTTTTAGCAGCTTTAACGCTTTCTAAACACGGAAAAAAAGTCATTGTTCTTGAAAAAAATCAGCATATTGGAGGAAATTGCAATAGTTACATGGTAGATGGCTATCAGGTAGATACAGGAGTACACGCGATTACCCATCTAATTGAAGGACCTCTGAAGAGGTTGATGGATAATTACTTTGATTTTTTGCCTGTATTTGAGGACTATGGGCATTACTACATTCGGACTGAAAACGCTTTTCTCAAAGTTCCTTCAACCCTGAAAGACTTCGTGACTTTTGAAGTACTTCCGAGAAAAGATAGGCTTATACTCTCTCAGACTCTCACTAAAGCCTTTACACTTTCCTCATTTGGCATAGATCTTTCAGACCAAGCGGTATATGATTTTCTGCCAAAAAGTATTTCAAAGGATACCTATGACTTTGTGGACACGATGTCCATTTCTCTTTCTGGGAAATCTATGAAAGAGACCTCGGCTCAACGTATCCTGTATGGCAGCAATTTTGTCAGGGATAGCATTACCCAGGAACAATTTGATGCTATGATAGGTAAACTGGAATCGAAAAAAACCCAGTCTACAGAATCTATCCTTGCCTCAATCCTTCCGTATCACCTGCATGCTTCTCTTCATGCAAGAATGACCAGGGTTACTCAGCCGTTTGCATCCCTGGAAAGGCTTGCAACAAATGATGTAAACGGTTCTCAGGGCTATCCAAGAAAGGGATTAAAATCCCTGCTAGATGCCATTCTTTACTCCCTTCCGGAAACTGTTGAGATCAAAACGGAATGTGAAGTTAAATCTATTCTTGTACAGGACGAAAAGGTTTCAGGCGTGGAAGCCGATGAAATATATAACTCTGACCTTATTATCTACACAGGTTTTGCAACCGAGCTCCCCCTGCTGATAAAGGATCTTCCCACAGAATATGTTAAAGACCTAAAGGGAATTGTCCACAGTAAAAGCCTGACCATCTGGCTTGGACTGGAAAAAGAGTTTCCCAATTTTAATTATACAGGCTCAGAGATCTGGTTCAAGGATTTCGCCTACTGGGCAACTCCTATACGTAACTATGACCCCTCGCTTGCTCCAAAGGATAAACAGCTTAT
>NZ_LZPK01000257.1:0-4871 GCF_001729375.1 Methanosarcina sp. A14
ATAAAAAAATAAACATATAATAAAGAATTATCAACGCCGCATATTAATTATATAAGATAAATATTTATATCGTAACTCTTATTTGCTCATTTAACTAGATTCTAATTGTACCTAATTTATACGATTTTACAGCATATCTATCCATGTATTCCCTCGTTCCATCTACTTCTCAGGGGAAACCTTAATTATTCTGATCTAAACGAATGCTTTCTTCTGAAAGATTAATTTGGGGCATGTAGTGCTGGATTTGGGGCATGCAGTGCTGGCAGAAATAACAAATAAATCTATAAATGATGTTCACTTCGTAAGGCTAAAACTGCATATAGTATTAGCAGGATTTGTACTCAAGAAGGATATAATTAATATACTGTGAGTTACCTGTGACAGAAACACTAAAGTCTCTGAATAAGTTTATAGTACCCGAAAGCCTTTAATTATTGAAAAATTTTAACCCATCAAAACATTAATTAAGTTAAGGCAGGTATATCAAACTTCACTTAGGGCACAACCATTAATTATTTGTTGGGCCGATTGAATATAGGAAGAATACGAAAGAGGAGAACTAAATAAACAAAATCTTCGGATCGAAAGTTTTTGGGCCTGTGTGCTGCCTGTAAAAGAAAACCTCTTTAAGAGTGAAACCAAGTTTTCAGGAATAGATCATAGTTAGGTGCGGAAACTGGACTCTGCAATTTTCAAAAAGGATGGGGGACACATTGTCTAAAACTACTAATAACATATTAAACCTTATAACCTCAATTTCTCTATTACTACTAGTTTATAGTCTTTTTATTCTCAGGGGAATTCAGCCCGAAGGATATGCAGTCGATATCTATGAACAGCTTCCTTTTCATTTTTACCTTACCCTGCTCCTTTGTTACGTTTCAGCCTGCGTTTTGCTTCTTGCATATCGAAAAATGAGTGCAGTTTTTATACTGTTTCTTGTTCATACTGCAGTACTGATAACTCCTCACATGCTTGGCTATGTTTCAATAGGCAGGGGAGAGGAATTTTCTTACCTCGGGCTTGCAGGACAGGGTTCATTTTGTAACCTTTCGGGCTTTTCCAACCTTTCTCCCACGGGTCCTCTGCTCGTTTCAGCCCTGGCTCAGGTTTCAGGCCTGGAAACATCGGCACTTTCATACTTCCTGCCAGTATTTTTTTCAATAATGTTTATTACTGGAATGTTCCTGTTCTATCGGATCTTTATGAGCAGGGAAAAATTGGTCTTAACAGCTTTTCTCTCCTCGCTTATTCCATATTTTGGCCATTTTCAGACCTCATCAGTTCCTTATTATCTTTGTTTTTGCCTGATACCTCTGTACCTTCTTGTGCTGAGAAAAGTAATTTCGGATAAAAACAGGGCAATGGCTGTTTGCCTTCTTTTCATGATACCATTGATTCCTTTAGCTCATCCCTTTATTTTTGCATATCTTGCCTGTTTCTCCCTGTCCCTTGTCTTCTCGAGCAAAATACCGAAGCTCGGATTTGTCCGTAAAACCCTGAGTCTCAACTCTCTATTCTCTGACGCCTCCCACCCTGCAGGAAAAAAAATATCTATATTTGCCGTTCTGTCACTTATCTTGGTAGGTTTCCTGCTTTGTGCGAAATATATTCTTCAGTTCTTTGATGTATCTATTTCAAATCTTATCCTGCGCACTAAAATGCTAATGACTGCAGGTTTTTCCACATTTCCATCAACTGAAAACGGATTTTTCGAGTTTGTGCATCTCTTGAATCTTTACTACGGCAAATACTATATTCCTTTGATTTTTATTCTGATCAATTCCGTAATCGTATGGCAGAATCGTAAAAGGTTTTGCCAGCATTTTGTTCGCAGGTACCCCCGTTTTCTGGTTCTCTATATAGTAACCTTTTTCCTGGAGCTTGCTTTTCTTTTAAACCCCTTCATTCCTTATCCTCCAGATAAGTTTGCAAATTTGAGCTTCATTATTTTTGCCCAGATTCCTTTGTTGGGGTATTCCCTTTACATTATTTTCCTTCGAAAAGGGTATACTCTTGGCCTTGGCTCTGCAGTGCTGGTTCTTTGTCTGCTCTGGACACTGGGATTCTTCACCTGTTTCAGTTCGCCGTATACAGGTGGAGTTTCTGAAGCAATTTCGGAAAATGAGGCAGATGGGATTCAGTGGTTGTCTGGTGTGAGAGAAGCTTATCCATATGTTATGTCTTGTACAGATAAGTATGAAATCATCACCCAGCCTGAGATACCTGGCAGCAATATGAGTCGGACTGATCTTGATGATGTTTCCCAAAAGCTTCTTTATACCTCTAAAAATAATTCTGAAGGCGGTATCTCTATAGAAAAAGTAGCAGAAAATGAAACTTTCTATATTGCGGAAACAACTTATTCTGAGGCTTTGAGGACCAGGGGGCAGGGATCCAATAAAACATCAGTTTCTACAGGTGGAGGCACCCTCAAATCCCAGGTTGCGGATCCTGTATATAAGATCTATGATTCCCTTAATATCAAAATTTATGAATATGTTTCGTAAACTCCCCTATGTTTCGTCTGGAGATCCGGTCTCTGAGGAAGGTAACTTCCAGTTCTAAGGAAGGTAACTTCCAGTTTTCGAATATTTGTATTTTCTTTTAAATGTTTAACTTTTTCTCTTTTTTACACTGCAAATTGTCTTTTTTCTTTTCGCTAATATATTTGCCAGTAAGAAGGACAATTATAATCAGTCCGACGATTTCTGAGATAAAAACTTCTGTAAATCCGGGGTTGTATGATCTACTAAGAATTATCATAAGATACTCAATAAAACTTGCCGAAATCGTGTCTTTCGGAAACCCCCAGCCCAGAAGCGGCCAGAAAAATACTTCAGGGCTGTTCCATATCTGATCTTCAAAAATATGACAAAAAGATGCTCCTGCAATAATCAGGAGTTCAGGTTTCCCCTGGCTATAGAGATAGTACCCTGCCAGGCCCAGCAGAAGGCCAAAAAGTAGAGTATGAGCAAAAATTCGTCCGCTTCCTATGGTTTCAGCAAGAATTATCCTGCCAAGAGGTTTATCGATAAAGTCTGGAAGGAGCGCTCCGAATGCAATCCACGGAACCTTTACCCAGAAGTTATTTTTTGAAAATAATCGGCTCAGGAGATAAAAGACCCCCAGAGTAATCCCAACATGTCCGAAAATAAACATCAGGTCAAAAATAGTTATTTACTTATAATTCTTTTTCGGCAGGCCTGCCTGATGACCTGCCGGTACAGAACTTCAATCTTAAATTAAAAAAGTATTTCAAGCCTGGCATTCAGCTACGAGTTTTTCTACCAGTTCCTGTCGGATTGCATTTGTTCTGTCTCCTCCGCAGACCATACCACGGACCCCGATAATATCCGGTCCGATTTTCTCAAGCACTGGAAGATCCTCAAATTTCAGGGAGCCTGCAATCGCGTTTTCAAGTCCACATCCATGGGCAAGGTCTGTGAACCTTTTAAGTTCTTCCTCGTCCATAAATTCGAAGGTAGATTTTCCATCCTTAATTCCTGTATCAACCATCACCACATCTGCCCCAGCTTTTGCGGCGATTGAAGGAAGCAGCAATGGAGAAATTGAATTGATGCGCTTGTAGTCCGAATATCCTGAGGCAACAACTTTCTTTGTTGAGTCATAGTCTTTTACAGCCTTTGTTATTTTTGTAATAAGCTCGAAGGCCTGATCTTCAGTCTGGATATCGTAAAGGCCAACTTTAATATAATCTGCCCCTGCAACGGCTGCTCCAAATGCTGCAAGGGAAGCAGTTCCTGGTTTATAGTTAAAATCTCCTATAGTTGCGCTTATGGGCTGTCTACCGTTTACAGCTTCCTTTACGTCCCTTATTACCCACGGGAAATTCGCACCAAGGGAGCCTTCTTTAGGGTTCTTGACATCTACAATGTCTGCGCCGCCTCTGGAAGCAATTATTGCTTCCTCTTTATTAATTGGACTTATAAGCAGTTTCATATAAAGCCTCTAAATAAACATCTAATTGGAATCTTACAGTGAATATTATTCTTTTTATACAATATTCTTTATTTTATACTTTTTTATAGGATGATACAGCTATTGAATAAGTATGTTCCGAGTAGTCTTTGTGATGGATATATTTAACCGTAACGTAGTTCTTGCAAAGGGTGGGGTCAGGGAAAAATACCGTCCGGTTTCAGATTCAAGTACTGTGTGTAGTAGCTCGGACCCTGTGGACATAGTGGAACTCCTGCGTCCGAGGGAAGTCTATATTGCCGACCTTAACGTGCTTCAGGGTAAAGGGCCTCTCGAAACGAATACCAAAGTAATTCGGGAAGTAAGCTCAAAGGTAGACACAATGCTTGATTTTGGGATCTCGGCTTCACAGGACGTGGAAAAAGCCCTTTCTATTGCAGGAACTGCTGTAATAGGCACAGAAACAGGTACGCTTTCGGCAATAAAGGATGCTGCTTATGGAAACTCCGGAAGGATCAGTGTTAGCATTGATATAAAGCATGGTAAAGTTCTGAATAATGATCCTGAGCTCCCGGAGTCTCCTTTTGAAATAGTAAAAATGTTAAATAATTTACCCTTAAAAGACCTTATTTTCCTTGACCTTGATAGGGTTGGAACAGCCTCAGGCTTTGACCCTGAATTCCTTCGAAAACTGGTTGAATGTTCCAGGCATAGCGTGCTTCTTGCCGGAGGGGTCAAGGATATGGAGGATCTTTTTACTCTTGATAAGCTCGGGATAAAAGGAGCTCTGGTCGCAACTGCCGTTCATTCGGGAATGGTTCCTCTATCCGTGATGAGTTCAGGGCTTAAATCGGATGACTTAAAATAAAATCGAATAACAAAATAAAATCGGATGACTTAAAATAAAATCGAATAACAAAATAAAA
>NZ_LZPK01000258.1:0-4638 GCF_001729375.1 Methanosarcina sp. A14
ATACAACAACTCAAGAAACAGGAGAAGACATTGAGCAAGAGACTGACCTAGCTGACTCTATTTTACATTACAAAGTGTATAAAATAGAAGAAAACAAAAGTAAGGAAAATCAGGAAACAGGAGAAAATAATACTAAATCAAAAACAGAAACAGGAAAAAATACAGATAGCAAAGAAAATATCAAAGGAAATGAATCAAAAAATTCAGAAGCTAATGTATCTAATTTGAAATATAAAACAATAACAGTAAATGAAACAGTTGAAAGGGAAAACAAATCAGAAAGTAACGATACAGATAGCAAAGAAAATATCGAAAAAAACGAATCAAAAAATTCAGAAGCTAATATATCTAACTGGTATAAAACAATAACAGTAAATAAAACAGTTGAAAGGGAAAACAAATCAGAAAGTAACGATACAGATAGCAAAGAAAATATCGAAAAAAACGAATCAAAAAATTCAGAAGCTAATGTATCTAACTGGTATAAAACAACAACAGTAAATAAAACAGTTGATCAGGAAAACGAATCAGAAAGTAACAATACAGATAGCCAAGAAAACATCGGAGAAGATAACCAAAAAAGTTCAAAAAGTGGTGGGTCTAACTGTAAATGCAAAATAATAGCATCAAATAAAACAGTTGCTCAAGAAAATGAATCAAAAAGTTCAGAAAACAATGTATCTAATTTGAAATATAAAATAATAACAGTAAATAGAACCATCACCCAAAACAATACCAAAACGAAAAATGAAACAAAAAATGAAACAATCAATGAGTCGAAAAGTCTGAAAAGTACAGAAGTGGAAACTAAAAATAGAACCAAAACCTCAAATGGGATCTCAAACGAAACTTCAAATGGAACCTCAAACGGGACCTCAAATGGAATCTCAAACGAAACTTCAAATGGAACCTCAAATGGAACTTCAAACAGCACAAAAAGTGTGGAAAGCGAAGTATTGAGCCCTGAAGTAAACTGGACGGTGGCAAGTCAGGAAGTAAATAAAATAAAAGTATATAATTGGACAGGCAGTCAGGGAAACGAGTCTGTAACACCTAAGGTAAAAACCGAGAGAAATAGCTGGAACAATATTAAATTTATACTGTCGTATTCATATCCACTTCGTTCGTTTTATACCACAAAAGACAATGTGAATATAAGTTATAATGGACCTGGAACTTTAGGGCAGCAGAAAGTAGACATTTACCTCATCAAGGAATACAGCCCGAGTTCTCCGGAAAATGAGATTTTATATGGTACAAATAAAAGCACGATTAGTCTTGAAGATGTCTTAAACAATGATACAGAAGCTTATGTAAAGATACCTGCGACCCTGAACAAAGAAGGAGACCTTACTCCCCTGACACTGGACCCTCTTCAGGCAGGCCACTACTGGATCATTATGACCCCTGCAGGAAACGAAACGGAAAAAACAGGATCGGAAAAAGAGGTTCTTTTAGCAAAATATTTTGAAGTTCTCAAATACCAAATGGAAGACAGATCTCCATATGCCCTTCAAGAAGGCAAAAACTTAGACGTTAACCTGGATCTGAAGAATGCGACCGCTGAGAAGAATTATACTTACTGGGCTATAATGATAAAAGATGGTGCCTATACAGCATTTGAAGGCACAAACCCAAGATGGAGAATGAACACCGGAATCAGACCTATCGTGAACGGAGTTGACCTTATCAAGGTTTTGGAAACCAATTTGAGTAAATATGAATCCAAAAACGGAAAAGATGAACTTCAGAATGAGATCCAGACCCTTATAGGGAAAGATAACGGTACGATAAGCATAGGTGAGAAAACCCAGAGTAACCTTTCCCTGAAAAGTTTGGAACTTCCCCCAGGAGACTATCTCCTCCTTACAGGAACCTATGGAAATAATGAAGGCTTGACAGGTATAACCCAGAAAAAACTGAGAATATCCCCCAAAAGCTTATCTGGATTAGGCTTGAACCCCAGCTCAGAAAATACCTTCGGTGATGAATCTTCAAAGAAATTCAAAGCATCTCCACTTATGGAAATTAAGTCTCTTCTCGAAAATCCAAAATCATTCATACTCGAAGATGTCAAGCCATATATTCAAGCAAACTCATTAGCAGAAGTCTTACGAAATCCTCCAAAACTTCCCTCCTTCTTGTTGGGCTTTGCAGTAACCCTACTGGTAGGATTCGCAGTGCTGAGGAAAAAGAAATGAAACCTATACTAGATCCAGAAAAAAGCTGGAAAATCCCCATCCAGTTATAACAAAAATCAAAAGTCTTGAAAAAATTGAGAGAAGGAATGTAGAAAACTACAGTCCTTTCTCTTTACAGCTGGGTACAAAAACCTGTATACTGAACAGGTTTTACTGCAGAATGCAAGATACAAAAAAGAAAAAATATATAAACCAGTTTTATTATTTGCTCACATATCTGTCTAGAATTTTTAATTAGTCCAGGTATAAGAAATAGACCATAATATACTATTCAATGACAATACCTTTCTGGTTAAAAAAACATAAAAAGGAGAGGTTGGAGAAATTGCTTTCTGAAGAAATTAAGCTAATGAAGCCCATTTTCACATTTATCGAAAATCAAGAGAATAAAGAAAGTTTGAGACTCCTGTTTTTGCTTCCTGTTTTCCTGTTCCTGATTATTTCTCCAGGAGCAGCTGCATCAAGCAACTGGGAACTTAACCCCCAAAATCCCGTTGTTGGGGATATGATGACAATAAAAGGAACCGGTTTTGAGGGAGATACTGCAAAAGTGCTGGTATCCTTCGAAAAAGATGTGGAGGTTCAGGATGGAGAATACGAGTACTTGCTTGAAGATGTAGTAATTCCCTCCAGCTCCTACAATAGTTTTACCGTGCAGGCAGAAGGAGTAGAGGATCTGAATGTGAGAGCAAAAATGCTCTTATGGTTAACTAAAAGCGCAGAGACAAAAGACGGCACTGTTACCGTTTCCCAGGCAAATGTTCCACCAGGAACATATAAGATAAGAATTGACGGAAAGGCAAGTGGTTCTAGTGTCAAACTCAAGATAACAGCCATGCAAGAGATAGAAGTAGATTCTGATGGAAATTTCAGCTATCAATATAATACTAAATCCATACCTGCAGGCGATTTTGCAGTAAATGTTGAGGGCATTACAAAGCAAATAGAATTACAGACATCAGAAAGCCTTTCTTCGGAAACAAACTCTTCGGAACATAACTCGAGTGAAGAACAAAATAAAGAAAGTCTGCCTTCAAAAATGAACTCATCGGGACAGAATTCAAGTGAAGAAAAAGATAACGAAAGTTCTGGAGATACATCTGAAATAAAAATATATGACTGGACAGACAGTCAGAGAAACGAGTCGGCAATAACTGGGATAAAAACAGAGAAAAATAGCTGGAACAATCTGAAATTTATATTGTCATATCCTTATTCTCTTCGTCCGTTTTATACCGTAAACGAGAGCTTAAAGTTAAGCTACTATGGACCTGAAACTTTAGGACAGCAGAATGTGGACATTTACCTCATTAAGGAACACAGTCCGTGTTCTCCGGGAAAAGAGATTTCATATAGTATGAATGAAAGCACGATTAGTCTTGAAGATGTCTTAAACAACGATACAGAAACTTATGCCAAGATACCTGCAACCCTGAACAAAGAAGGAGACCTTACTCCCCTGACAATGGGCCCTCTTCAGGCAGGCCACTACTGGATCCTTATAACCCTTGCAGGAAACGAAACGGAAAAAACAGGATCGGAAAAAGGAATCCTTTTAGCAAAATATTTTGAAGTTCTCAAATATCAAATGGAAGCCAGAACTTCATATAACCTTCAAGAAGGCGAAAACTTAGAAATAAACCTGGATCTGAAAAATGCACCCGCTGAGAAGAATTATACTTACTGGGCTGTGCTGATAAATGATGGTGCCTATACAACATCTGAAAACACAAACTCAATCTGGACGACCACCAAAATAAGGCCTATTGTGAACGGAATTGACCTTATCAGGAATTTGGAAACCAATTTGAGTGGAAATGAATCTGAAAATGAAAAAGACGACATTCAGAACGAGATCCAGACCCTTATAGGGAAAGATAACGGTACGATAAGCATAGGTGAGAAAAACCAGAGTAACCTTTCCCTGAAAAGCCTGGAACTTCCCCCAGGAGACTATCTCCTCCTTATGGGAGCCTATGAAAATAATGAAAGTCTGGCAGGCATAGACCAGAAAAAGCTGAAAATATCCTCCGAAAATTCGTATGGATTGGACTTGAAATCTATATCCGGAAAATACCTCAAGTATATCTTCAATGGAGTTAAGAGCCTCTCCGCTTATGTGAATTAAGTCCATTCTCAGAAACTTAAAATCACCCCATTTGTCATCGGTTAAGGATTCATTTCCTTCTCCTGTTATTCATTTTTGAACCCAATTCTTTCATTTTTTATTCAAACCATTCATCTCTAAACCTTTCTCTGTTTACATGTGGATCTAATGCTTGACTTTCATATACGCTCATTATCGTTTCAAAAGTTCTTTGAATTCCACACATATATAGAATTACTGTCAACAAATCTGATGCATTTTCTGCAAATATTGTACTCCAACGTAACTGTGTATATCTAGCCATTTTTTTAGGATAAGTTATTGAGTTTC
>NZ_LZPK01000259.1:0-21976 GCF_001729375.1 Methanosarcina sp. A14
TAATAATTGCAAATTATTGAGCAAATGCACAAAAACGATAGCAGGAAAAATGTTCTTTTACTCAAGACATCTGCGGAAGGTAGGATAAACAATCTGCATAGGAAGTCCTTGAGAGTCTTTTTCAGGAATTTTTGGAATAGATTTTAGTCCCCTCTGAAAAGATAACTTTGCTGTTACAGAGGCGACCAGAGCATCAAGAATATCGTCTCTTGCTACATCTTTACGTCTGTATTTGGAAAGAGCATTCTGTACAATTTCATCTGTGGAAGTACAAATTTCCTGCAGCAGCTTTTTTCTTTCGCTAAAACCTTCACTCTCTTTTTTTGAATATTCCATTGGCTTTCCGGCAAGAGCCCAGAAACAAATCTCGGGATGGATTTCTATTATTTTTTCCTTAGCAGAATCTGTGGCTATAAGAAAATCATTCATTTCTCTGATTTTTGGAACGATTCCCCATGTTTGTTTTGTAAGTCGTTTGCCTGTAACTTCTTCATTGATGTCGCAAGCGATTTCATAGTTTTTTGCATAGATGGCTTCTCTACAGAGAGTGGGGAAAACGCTGGACTGCCTGTAGGGTCTCAATAATCTTCGAGTTCTATATCACAAAACCTTCTCTTGAAATTAGATTTGCTATCTACTAAACCAATAGGGATGTCCACAAGTATACGCACATGAGTATTGCCATCACAAAAATAGCTATAGAGATCCGAGATTTTAGGAAACTGAAATACACCAAAACTATCAGTTTCTGTTAGTGCAACTGCAAACCAACCTGCTCTGCATCCGTCTACACCAACAAACACTTTTTTATTCATAAGCAGGGTTCGCGGTTTAGGCATATAGACCCTTTCAGAGGAAGCTTTGAATGGAGTTATTTGTTATCATTCAGGCATAGTCGACAGTCCCTTCATATGCCTGTAAAAACTGAATTAATGGCTTATAACAAGAAGGATAAACAAAAAGACATTGAAAGGGTGCTTGTTTTTATCAGTAGAGATTTTTCCTGTCATATGCCTTATCCTCAAATTTCTATATTTATAATTTATATAAATTAATTATTTTAAAATATCGGATAATATTTCTATTAATAGAAATAGCAACACATTTATACTTAGATCAGTACAATAAAATTATGAAACTTGAAGAGCGTCTCGAACTCTTTAAAGAAAAAATAAAAACTGATGATTTTTTGAAATGCAAAGGGTTAGGAAATGAGATTCCATATTGGATTTTTGATTACGAGCCTGAAAACGAGCTTCTTGTTAGGGACACAATAAGTAAACTTATCTCAGGTTTTGAGAGCAAACACTCGATTAAGATAATTGAGATTAATCTGTATAACCTATGTCTCAAAATCCTGAACCAGAAGCTTACTGATGAGAAACTGATTAAGTTCGAGAAGAAAAAGGGTTCAGATGCCTTGCTTGAGAAAGTAAGATTAATTCTTAATCAAGAGACTACAAAAAAAGAGATTTCCGAGATTCTCAACGTCGATTACGACCTTATTTTTTTGACAGGAATAGGAAACGCATGGCCAATGGTCAGAGCTCATTCCATTCTTAATAACCTATATTCTGTTACAGGCAAGAAGCCTCTTGTACTGTTTTATCCAGGAAAGTTCAGTGGGCTTGACCTTAGCTTATTTGGTGAATTTAAAACCAAAAATTATTACAGAGCTTTCCGCTTGATGCCAGAGGCAATGTAATCATGAGATTTTTAAAGCTTTTAGAGGGGAAGTTTGAGGTATTTGAGATACACCTTAAAATTTCTACCGAATCATATTGAGATCTGATCAGAGTGCTAAACATGACAGCTGCAGAAATAAAAATAGAAGACTTATTTGAGAAAGATATCCGAAGAGATATCGATGGAGTAATAAAGGTCGATAAGGAAGATGAAAGTAGTGTTTATACTGAACTTGATGAGTATGTGGTAACAGGTGAGTCTCTAAAGCATTTTGATAATTTTTTTAGAAATTATACTGCAGCCATGGAAGAGCCCACAGATAGGATAGGAGTCTGGATCTCAGGGTTCTTTGGCTCTGGAAAGTCACATTTCCTCAAAATTCTGTCGTATTTACTGGAAAATAGAACAGTTCAGGGCAAAACTGCACTTGAATTTTTCAGGGAAAAAATTACAGATCCTGCAATTCTTGCCAATATCGAAAAAGCCGTTAATACAGGCAGTAAAGATGTCATTCTCTTTAATATTGATTCCAAAGCAAATACTGTAAACAAAGGCGACGAGCAGATTGTAAATATCTTCATGAGGGCTTTTAATGATAGGCGTGGATATCTGGGAGATGTCTTCTGGATCGCAGAACTTGAAGAACAGCTTGAGGATAAGGAACTTTACGAGCTTTTTAAAGCCGAATTTAAACGTATAAACGGAGAATCCTGGGAAGAAAGAAGAGTTGCCTACAGTTTTGAGCAGGACGATATTATAGAAGCCCTTGTAAACTGCGGTTTCATGAGCAGGGAAGCTGCTACAAGGCTCTTTGAAAGCGATGGAGCAAGCTATACTTTTAGCGTTGAGAAATTTGCAAATAAGCTCGATCAATACTGTAAATCAAAGGGAGAAAACCATCAGGTAATTTTCCTGGTGGACGAAGTGGGACAGTATATAGGAGAAAACAGCGAGCTGATGCTCAATCTCCAGACCATTGTAGAAGATCTTGGGACCAGGTTAAGGGGAAGGGCCTGGGTTGTTGTAACCTCGCAGGCTGATATTGATACGATTACAAAGCAACACGTAAAAGGCAACGACTTCTCCAAGATTCAGGGACGTTTTAACACTCGCCTGAGTCTTACCAGCGCCAACGTGGACGAAGTTATCAAGAAAAGAATCTTGCAGAAGAAAGGGGAATAAAGGGAGTTTCTCGCATCTTATTATGCTGAAAAACAGATAATACTCAGGAATCTGCTTGCATTTTCAAATCAGGCTGAAACAAAAGTCTACAGGAACGAAGCTGATTTTGTAGATGTATATCCTTTTGTCCCGTACCAGTTCAGCCTTGTGCAGAAGGTCTTTGACAAGATTAGAGAAACAGGTTTTACAGGAAAACACCTGGCAAAGGGAGAAAGATCACTCCTTGGGGCTTTCAAGGAGTCAACCGAGAACTACTGTGAGAAAAACGTAGGGCTGCTAATTCCTTTCCATGCTTTCTATGAGACAATTGAAGGCTTCCTTGATCCGATTATAGCAAGAACGATCTCCCAGGCCCGGAATAATCAGTTACTTGATGAATACGACTGTGAACTTCTGGAAGTCCTGTTTATGATCAGGAACATAAAGGAGATCGAGCCAAACCTGGATAACCTGATAGTTCTCTCCATTTCCTCGGTTGATGAAGACAAGGTCAAACTGAAACAGAGAATTATTGAATCTCTCCAAAAACTCGAAAGACAGACCCTGATAAACAAGTCCGAAGATAGGTACTATTTCCTGACAAATGAGGAGCAAGATATCAATAGAGAGATCAAAGGGATAGATATTGAAGATCACCAGATCCTTGAAGAGGTCCATAGGATGCTCTATGAGCAAAAATCAGGAATTTGCCCGTCTTCCTATGAGAATTACAAATTTAGCAAAGCGGTTGATGACAGGGTAAAGGCTGTCTCAGGTGCAGACCTTACAATTAAGTTCCTTACTCCTCTTTCAGACCAGTACTATAGCAGGAAAGGTAACCAGCAGTCCCTATACGGCGATAATTTAAGCAATATTGATTCAACCGATACTCTTCTTTTCGTGCTCCCCGACGACGAATTAATTGATCAGATCAGGTCTTACCTGAGAATCGAGAAATACCTCAAGCAGAACTCTTCAAACCGGAATAACGCGGAAATTCAGAATATTCTGTTCACAAAAGAGAAAGATGCCGAAAGCGCAAGAGCAAAAGCAGCAGAGCTGATTGTTCAAGGAGTCTCAGATTCGAAGGTCTTTGTTGATAACAAGGAAGTAATGCTTGGAAAAACCAGCCCGAAAGAGCGCATAAAAGAAGGGCTTTCTCTCCTTATAGAAAACGTTTACAGCAAAGCTGGATATGTCACAAAGGATTACGAAAACGAGAATGAAGTGCTCAAGCTCCTGCGTTCGGATGACCTTGAGAAATTTGGGGTTACAGGCAGTGAGACAAACAGGCTGGCTTTAAAAGAGATGCTTGAGTACATTCGGCTAAAGCACGGGAGAAGTGGAAGGGTTCTTTTAAGCGATTTAAAGGAACGTTTCACGAAAAAACCCTACGGCTGGAAAGATATGACGGTTTCAGGGCTTGTGGCAACGCTTTACCTGAAGGAAGAACTCAAACTCCGCTACCAGTCTGAATACATGTTCAATACCGATGCTACCGCAAAGCACCTGACAAGGAAAGATGATGCTGACAAGCTGGTCATAGAAATCAGGGAAAAAGCCGGAGAAGAGGATCTAAAAGCAGTAAAGCAGATCCTCAGCGACCTTTTTGAGAAAATAAATCTGCCAGAAAAAGAAGGAGAGCTTTACAAAGAGGTAAAGAAAATCTTCCAGGAAGAGCTTTCAAACCTGCAAGGTCTCGAAGGCAGATATCAAGAAGAAACAGGCTATCCGGGCAGACCCCAGATAGAAGCCTACAGGAAATTCCTGAAAGAACTGACCGAGAACCCGGATTCCTCAACTTTTTTCAGAGCAGTCGCTTCCCGAAGAACCGAGTTTGAAGCACTTCACGCCGAAGCAGAGCCTGTGAAAAGCTTTTTTGGCGCTCAGGCTGAAATCTTCAAGAGGCTTACCAGAAAGCATAAAGATTACTGCAGAAACATCCAGTTCCTTGACGGAGAGACAAAAGCAGCCATTAATGAGATTGACTCAATCCTAAATATGGAAAAGCCTTACTCTCAGATTCGCCAGCTACCAATCCTGGAAAAGAAGATAGAAGTTTCAATCCAGGAGGCTCTTTCTGCCCAGAAGAGAGAGGTAAGAGAAAGCCTTGATACGGTTTTAAAAGAGCTTGAGAAGGAACTTTCAGACGAAAAATTTTCGGACGATTTCAAGGAAACCGTGCTCGGGCTCTTCAATGTAATCGAAAGAACTCTGAAAGACGCTGAAGACTGCGCTCTTGTGCAAAGCCAGCTCTCTCTGATAAACGATCTCCGCGTAGAAGCCTACAAGCAAATCGATCTCAAGCGGCAGACCATTCGGGAAAAGCCGCCGAAAGTACCCTATGGGGAAGGTAATGACGATCCAGAAAAGCCAGACGCAGAGCAGGAAGAAAAACCGGCATTACCTCCGTTGCCGCAAAGAACTACAAGAGTAATAAATAAGATCTCATTTTTCAAGTCCAGAAAAATGCTGGAAAGCGAGGCTGATATCGAGGAGTACCTGACACAGCTGAAAGAGAAAATGCTGACAATTCTCATGAAGGAGAATATAAGGGTCTAAGAAAAAGGTCGGATGAGAATGGACAAATCAGCAATAATTAAATTCTCAAACACGGTTCGGGAAAAGTTAAACGCCGAAGTAAGAAGTCAGGCAGCCTATTATGAAATTTCTTCTAAAGAAATCCGCGCTGTAGAAGAACATGAAGATTCGGTTGTGATCAACGGTAAAGTCTTTAATTCTAAGATCAAAAACCAGCGTTCTCAGCTCGTAAAACAGGTCAAGAATAAGGGTTACGAACAGGTCATGGAGGAAGTGACCTATACCTGGTTCAACCGGCTTATGGCTCTTAAATTTATGGAGAGGAACGGGTGCCTCCCTGACCAGATCAGAGTCTTTACTTCCTCTGATCCTGACAAAACGGAACCCGACCTTCTAACAAATGCCCTGAAACTTGACTTTTTGAACGTTGATAAGGACTCAGTCCTCGACCTCAAGGCCGAAAACAAAGATGAAGAGCTCTACAAATACCTCCTCCTCAAGCTCTGCAATTATCTGCACAAAATAATGCCTTTCCTTTTTGAAGAAATCGAGGATTATACTGAACTCCTTTTCCCTGACAAACTCCTACACACCGGCTCAGTCCTGCATGACCTTAATTCAATAATACCGGACGAGGACTGGCACGAAGTTGAAATTATAGGTTGGATCTACCAGGATTATGTAGAACCGAAGAAGAACAAAGTCTTTGCTGATCTCAAAAAGGGAATTAAAATTAGTAAAGAAAATATTCCAGTTGCAACGCAGCATTTCACACCTCACTGGATTGTCCGTTACCTTGTGGAAAACTCCATGGGTCGCCTGTGGATGCTTAACCGTCCGAAATCAAGCATTGTTGACCGGATGGAGTATTATATAAAACCTGAACAACAGGAAATCGATTTTCTGAAAATCAGTTCTCCTGAAGAACTTAAAATATGTGATCCAGCCTGTGGTTCGGGGCACATGTTGGTTTATGCTTTTGATCTGTTGTATGCGATTTATGAAGAAGAAGGTTACAGTACCTCAGAAATTCCAGAACTGATCCTGACCCATAATCTCTTCGGGATTGAGATCGATAAGCGTGCAGGAGAACTTGCAGGCTTTGCGTTGACCATGAAGGCAAGAAGCAAGGACCGCCATTTTTTCAAAAAGAAGGTCCAGCCCAATATCTGCGTGTTGGAAAGCGTTACTTTTGAAGAAGGAGAGCTCAATGCTTACATAGATGCAGTCGGAAGTGACCTTTTCACCGATGCCCAGAAAGATACTCTGCTCCAGTTTGTCGAAGCCGACAATTTTGGTTCTCTAATTAATCCGGCTTCATCAAATATATTGAAAATACTGCATCTGCTTGAATCCAAAAGTCTCCCCGAAAATATAGTTCTTTACTCTACTCATCAGAAGGTTATGCAAGCCCTACAAAATGCCAAATATCTTAGCTCTAAGTATCACGTAATAGTCACTAACCCACCGTATATGGGTAGTAAAGGCATGAACAATGAGCTAAGAATTTTTGCTCAGGAAAAATATCCTGATAGTAAATCTGATCTTTTTGCCATGTTTATCGAGCGTGGATTTGATTTAATTGTTGAACACGGATACAATGCAATGGTTACAATGCAAAGCTGGATGTTCCTTTCATCTTACGAAAAACTAAGAGAACGCCTGCTGGATGAAGTAACGATTGATTGTATGGTTCACATGGCAAATATGGTAATGGGCATTGCTTTTGGAACGGCAGCAACTGTCTGGAACAAAACAAAGAAAGCTGACTTCAAAGGCCACTTTTCTTATGTTTACTATGAGGATTTGACAGAAGAGAATGAACCGAAACAATTCCCGATGCAGAATGATAGACTTGCTCGCGCCTCCGCCGCCGACTTCAAGAAAATTCCTGGGAGTCCGATTGCGTATTGGGTAAGTGAGAGAGTGAGGGAAATATTTGAAAAATCTGACTCTTTGGATATGCATGCAAAAGCTAAATCGGGTCAAAATACAGGAGATAATGAAAGATTCATTCGCCAATGGTTTGAGGTTTCGCAACAGAAAATTGGCTACGGATATGAAAAATTGAGTGATACATTTAACAGTTCACATAAATGGTATCCTTACAATAAGGGAGGAAATTTTAGGAAATGGTATGGAAATAAAGAGTGTGTTATTAATTGGCAAAATGATGGAGAAGAAATAAAAACATATGCCGTTAAAAGAAATAAGGGGAAGCACTGGTCACGGTATATTCAGAATTTAGAATACATGCTTAAAGAAGGCGTGACGTGGTCTTTTATAAGTAGTTCTTATTTTGGTGTAAGATACACTGAAAAAGGCTGTCTATTTGATTATGCCGGATGCTCACTATTTCCAGATAAGTATGAAGATTTGTATTATGTGATAGGATTATTATGTTCAAAGTTATCTTTTGATTTTCTTAAGATTATCAACCCAACATTAAATTTTCAGCCGGGTACAGTTAGCAAAATCCCTTTTATAACCAATAGTATCGATAAAAAAAATGTTGAGAGTATCTCAAAAAAAACAATTTCATTGGTGAAATCCGACTGGGATTTATATGAAACTTCTTGGGATTTTATTACTCTTCCATTATTGAAACCAGAATTCCATCACCCCAAACTTGCTGAAACTTACACTAAACTCCGCTACCACTGGAAAGAAATGACTCTTGAAACGCAGCGGCTTGAGGAAGAGAATAACCGCATTTTCATCGAAGCCTACGGTCTGCAGGATGAACTAACGCCAGATGTTTCCCTTTCTGAAATCACATTGACCTGTAACCCATACTATCGCTACGGCAACAACAAAACCGAAGAAGAACTGGAAACTCTTTTGCTGACCGATACCATAAAAGAACTAATTTCCTATGCTGTCGGCTGCATGTTCGGAAGATACTCCCCGGAAAAAGAAGGGCTGATTCTTGCAAATCAGGGAGAAAAGCTGGCTGATTTTAAAGAAAAGGTTCCTGAAGCTTCTTTCCTGCCGGATGAAGATAATATAATCCCGATTCTTGATGATGAATATTACACGGACGACATTGTAGGCCGGTTCAAGGAGTTTTTGAAATTTACTTTTGGGGCAGAGACGCTTTCTGAAAACCTGGACTTTATTGCAGGGGCGCTTTCGAAAAAAGGCGAAGCTTCTGAGAAAGTCATAAGGGATTATTTCCTGAAGGATTTCTACAAAGATCACGTTAAAATGTATAAGAAGAGACCGATTTACTGGCTCTTTACTTCAGGGAAAGATAAAGTGTTCAATGCGCTCGTTTACATGCACAGGTACGATAAAACTACCCTGGCGAAGATGAGGATCGATTATTTGCTGGATTTTGAGTCAAAGCTGGATGCTAAAAGGCCGCTTCTTGAAAAAGATATTTCTGAGAATTCCAAAAATCGAGGGAAGGCAGAAACTGAACTTGCGAAGCTCAAAAAGAATATTGAAGAGCTCGTGAAGTATGATGAACTTCTTAAGAATAAAGCGGATCAGATGATTGAGATTGATCTGGATGATGGGGTCAAAGTGAATTATGAGAAGTTTAAAGGGTTGGTGGGGAAGATATAAGGGTTCTTGGTGGTAAGATGGTTTATCATATTATAATTAAAACTTACTCAGGCTCTACTATTAATAATGAGGAAAAACAACTTAATTTAAGTGAAGAAGTACTTCGCAGTCGGTTTTTAGAACCTTATGAAAAAGGTGCTTCTTTAATTATAGATGGAAATATAATCAAGGTAGATAATATAGAAAGGATCAAAATTCTTAGGACTGAATCTAATAAACGTGAGTATGAAGTTCCAAATATAAATTCCATTGGTTATTTAGGAATTAATGGAGAAATAGAAGATGTTACTGATGATTTTATTCAATGGGGGCCAGGATATAAAAAAGATGACTCTAATAAACAAACAGCAAGCTTAAAACCTCAAAGTAATCAAGTTTTTGTTGTTCACGGTCATGACAATGAGATGAAAGAAACTGTTGCTCGGGTATTAAAAAATGTAGGTCTTGAGCCCATTATCTTACACGAACAAGATAATATTGGAAAAACGATTATTGAGAAGTTTGAGTCTTGTTCGCAAAATGTCTCTTTTGCTGTAGTACTACTTTCACCTGATGATTTTGGATACAAAAAAGATCAGCTTCCTGAATCTGCTATACCAAGAGCTCGCCAGAATGTGATTTTAGAACTTGGTTATTTTATGGGGAAACTTGGTAGAAAAAATGTAGTTGCATTAAATAAAGGTGGAATAAACTTTGAAGTTCCATCAGACATTTTAGGAATTGTGTATATACCTTTTGACCCATATAACGGATGGAAACTTGCTCTTGCTAAAGAGATAAAAGCAGCAGGGTACGATATAGATTTTGGGAAATTATAAACTGATAATATGGATATCAAAAGTCTTCTCAAATCCGGCGAGTCCGAAACCCTCGAATTCAAAGAGAAATTCGATGACAGAACCGTAGAATCCGCTGTAGCTTTTGCCAACGCAAAAGGCGGCATGATCCTTAAACCTCATTAATACCGCAAAACCGCACTAAAGTCACATAGCCGCAATCATTATGAAAAAAGAACCCAATACTCATTAATCTGGGACTTGTTTCCTTGTAGATTCAAAGAAAAAATCGGGAATGATTAAGGAAAAGAACATATATCAAATAAGAACGCATATAGTTGTTAAAAGGCAGGATTAAGCGATAAGGGGTGTAGAAATGGCTTCGAGATATCTGGAACAAAACACTTTGTACATATCAGACCCTGTTGCCATTAATAAGTTACATTCTCTATTTGAGAATAATGAAAAATTCAAACCTCCTGTATCTCGATATGCAAAGTCTGAGAAAGAGGTTATTGAATTCTTAAAAAGGTAATGGATCTGTACATTTTTACTTGAGACTTAAATTTTATTTTTCAATATAGAGGTTAAAAACCTCAATTTTTCATCTTGTTTTCATGTTTTTTTATTCTGTTTCCATCCTGTTTCCACCTTCTTTTTTAGATTTTTGGATTTTTATCCAGTCTTCAATATGATTATGGCGGTCATTTTAAAATTTTGGTTTATTATTGCTTTGGTAAGCACTCTATTTTCGGCTTCAAAGTATGTATTAATGCTTCAGATGATGTATTAATATGTAAAACATCACTACAAATTAGTAAAGCCTATAAATGGAAGAATACTTCATAGATAAAGTGTCTAAATTTCTATATATAATTTTATCTTTTCCCGATTAATCGCAGGATATGGATTTTCATGGTTAACGTTGAAAAAACAAGCCAGAGTATACTCAGAAAATTTGACCCTTCGGAACTGGCAGATTATGAGAAGAGAAAAATCGTTTTCTGGTATGATAAGGACAGGACTGCCTGGGATGATGAAAAATTGGCTCCCAGCTCAGAGCTGAACGAGATAATACAAATACTGGCAGGGCATTCCATTAAATTCCATATCCTGAGTAACAACTATTTTGAAACCAAAAAACTCCTTGAAATAGAGGACCCTGAATCAAACTATCTGATTTACTGCCCCGACAAAGAAAGAACGCACGAAGAAAACTGGCTTTTTGATATCCAGCTTTATTCATCCAGATTTGAAAACAGCCGGATTTCGGACCTCAAAAGTGAATTTGAGATCGAGGGGCATGAACTGGACGACTTCTTCACAAAATACGAAAAATTCTTTGGCAATCAGAAAGAAAGGGTTCAGCCTCTAAAAAAGCTCTACCAGAAGGACTGGCGGGAAAAAGAGTTTATTCTGGGCATGCTGGCTGTTTTTTCAAAAACTCAGGTTCTTGATTTCAAACTTATCGTTCGTGACACCATGTTGAAATCCCTGGAAGAAGCCGAAAACCCGACATGGGAGCATATATCGAAGTTCGGGCTGGAGGAAAACTTCTGGGAGCTGGCAGAAGATGATTTTGGCTTTTTGGCAAAGAACCCTACCCTGAAGAAGCTTTTCCTGAGTTTTCTGGTCACGCACATAAAGCAGTGTTCTGGAATTTCCATGCAAGGCTATGACCAGTATGTGAACCGGAAGGAAAATGAGTGCCAGATCTTCCTCAAGCACTGGATGGACAGTTCCCAAAACTCCAAAACCTTTGAGAAATACACTCGTGACATACTTGAAGAGAACAATCGGGATCTTGAAAAGAGCTTGCAAGCAACGCTTAATAAGCGGGATGTGCAGACATATCTTGAAGCAGAAGCAGTTGAGACCTTTGACAAAGCTATAATTCTCCGTATAATCGAATCTCTGAGTAGTCCTGTAGATTCAACAGAAGATGATTTTAAAAACTATCTTGCCTGGATCGATGTCCGCAGGACAAAGCACTGGTTTTCCGAATATGAAAACATTTACAGTGCGCTTGAATATGCAGTCAAGATCTTCCGTTTTGCCAGAGAGCACTATGAAAATCCAGAAGCAATTGATACACTTGAAAACACATGCAGTTTATACGAATTATTCAAAGCATATGCTGAGACCCACTATCAGATGGATTACTTCTACAGAAAATTCTACTACTATTATGATAAAGAGCAGGAAAAGGACATCCTGAAGAAAAACCTGAGGCCTCAGGTTGAAGATCTCTATGCTAACAATCTGCTCGGAAAACTGTTATTAAAATGGAGCAGCCTTATTGAATCCGATCTTAAAAGCCAGTGGAAAATTGAGCTTGCAGACAGCCAGAAGGATTTCTATAAACTGTACGTAAGCAGGATCTTACAAAAAGACGACAGAATTAGGGTTGCAGTTATCATTTCCGATGCCTTGCGCTATGAAGCAGCTTTCGAACTATTCGAAACTCTCAATAAAGATACCTGGGGGATTGCCGAACTCACTTCTATGGCAGGAGTTTTGCCCTCATACACGAAACTTGGAATGGCAAGTTTACTTCCTCATAATGCTCTGGAATACAGAGGAAAAGAAGTCCTTGTTGATGGCATAAGTTCCGAAGGGCTTGAAAAAAGGAACAAAATCTTGCAAAGTAAATGTGAAGACTCACTTGCGTTAAATTATGAAGACATTATTAAACTCAGCCGGGAAGAGGCACGGGAACTTATCAAAGGAAAAAGAGTCCTTTACATCTATCACAACAAGATCGACTCAACTGGTGATAAGCAGTCCTCAGAAAACAGCGTGTTTAATGCCGTAGAGGAAACAATTCTTGAACTAAAGAAACTTGTCAAGCATTTGAGTGATACTCTAAACACCACAAATGTAATTATTACATCCGATCACGGTTTCCTTTACCGGAGAGACGATCTGGAAAATGCAGATAAGGTAGACACCGCATTATTTGACAAATCTCGTATACTTGATGCCACAAAGCGCTTTATCCTGAGTGACCAGGAATTTGCACAGGCTGACTTACTGGAGAACATACACAAGTTTGATATGCACCATGTTCTCAGCCAGGAACATCAGGATCTTCCACTTTTTGTCTATGTCCCAAAAGCAGACCTCAGATTCAAACTCCAGGGAGGTGGGCTCAATTTTGTGCATGGAGGAGCCTCTCCTCAGGAGATTGTCATTCCGGTCCTGACATATACCCATAAGCGGAAGGATAAAACCCTTGAGGGGAAGGACATAAAGCATGTTAAAGTCAACGTCTCGGTAATAAACGACCGAAAAAAGATCACAAACAGCAAGTTTAAAGTCAAAATTTTCCAGACTGAAAAAGTCACCGATAAAATGAAACCCCGAACTTTCAGAGTTTCTCTATGGGATATTGACGGCGAGCAGGAAAAAATGGTCAGTGATGAAAAAACCGTTATTGCCAGTAGCGAATCCGATGACCCTGAAGAAAGGCAGTATACTGTAATGCTTACTCTCGGGAACAACCTTGAGAATAAGACATATTATCTTAAATTAATTGACACTGATCCAACGGAAATCAAAAATATTGTACGGATTCCATTTGAACTGGACCTTCTGATCGGGGATTTTGATGACTTTTAATTAAAAAACGAATTGTGTAAAGATTCTCTCGTAAAAAAAGAGAATAATATGAACAGTAATATGGAACATGGACAGTAATATGAAATATGGACAGTAATATGAAATATGGACAGGATAAAATGACTGAAGAAGCTCTTGAGACAGCAGTCCTTGAAACCGATAGAAAATTAATCAAATATTTTCCTGGTAGGGTTGTGCGAAAAGACCTTACAAAGCTGTTGAAAGTAGGGCATAATGTCCCTGTCTATGTACTTGAATACCTTCTCGGCTCCTATTGTGCAGATGATGATGAAGATGTGATTAATGAAGGTGTCCAGAAAGTAAAAAATATCCTGTCCAAAAATTATGTAAGGCCTGATGAAGCCGAAAAAATCAAGTCGAGAATCAGGGAAACTGGCTATTACACGGTTATTGATAAGATTACTGTCAGGCTGAACGAAAAAAGGGATATTTACGAGGCATCGTTTTCCAACCTCGGGCTTATTAACATCGAAATTGACTCGGATTATATCATAAAATATGATAAATTGCTCGGAGGCGGGATCTGGTGCATGCTCAAGATGGAGTACTCCATTGAATCTGCAGCATCTCCTTTTATTATCTCCAGCTTAAAACCTATCCAGATTCCAAACATGAATATCCAGGAAATCCTTGAGGCAAGGAAATATTTTACAAAAGAAGAATGGATAGACGTTCTTTTGAGAAGCATAGGAATGGAGCCAACTCAGCTTCCGAATCCTGTCAAGTGGCACATGCTGGAAAGGCTTGTTCCTCTTGTTGAAAACAACTACAACCTCTGCGAGTTGGGCCCACGTAGTACAGGAAAATCCCATGTTTACAAAGAAATTTCCCCGAACTCTATCTTGATCTCAGGTGGACAGACCACAGTTGCAAACCTCTTCTACAACATGTCTACACGGCAAATAGGACTTGTTGGGCTCTGGGATGTTGTGGCATTTGATGAAGTTGCAGGAATTCATTTCAAGGACAAAGACGGAATTCAGATCCTCAAAGACTACATGGCTTCAGGCTCTTTTGCAAGAGGAAAGGAGCAGAAAAATGCAAACTCATCAATTGTCTTCGTTGGAAACATTAACCAGAGTATTGATTCTCTCCTTAAGACCTCTCACCTTTTCTCTCCCTTTCCGGATGCGATGAACAGCGATACCGCTTTTTTTGACAGGATGCACTACTATCTCCCTGGCTGGGAAGTCCCTAAGTTCCGACCTGAACACTTTACTGACAGATATGGGTTCATAGTTGACTATATTGCCGAATTTTTCCGAGAAATGAGAAAACGTTCCTATTCTGATCACATAACCCAATTCTTCAGGCTTGGAAATAACCTGAACCAGCGTGATGTAATTGCTGTTAATAAGACATTCTCTGGACTTATGAAGCTCCTCTACCCTGATGAGAATATTACGAAAGAAGAAGCTCAGGAGATTCTCGAATATGCCCTTGTAGGTCGAAGGCGGGTAAAAGAACAGCTCAAAAAGATTGGAGGAATTGAGTTCTTTGATGTAAATTTCTCGTACATTGATAACGAGAACCTAAAAGAAACCTTCGTGCCTGTACCTGAAAGCGGTGGAAGCAAAATCATTCCAGCAGGAATTACAAAACCAGGTGAAGCATACGCTGTTGCAGCTACCGAGTCCGGAAAGATCGGAATATACAAGTTTGAAGTCCAGATAGTGTCTGGATCTGGAAAATACGAAAAATCGGGCACTGGTTTAAATTCTCAGGCAAAAGAAGCAATAAAGACAGCTTTTAATTACTTCCGGGCCAATGCAAAGTCCATAAGTCAGGGCATTTCTGTAAAAGAAAAAGACTACTTTTTACATGTCCAGGACCTCTATGGAATTGGTATGTCTGATGAACTTGCTCTTGCGGCATTCATAAGCCTCTGTTCTGGAGCAATAGAAAGATCCCTGCAGGAACAAACTGCGATCCTTGGAAGCATGACAATCGGAGGCTCTGTAGAGGTACTGGAAAATCTTGCTGGTCTTTTACAGGTCTGCCTTGATGCTGGGGCGAAGAGAGTCCTGATTCCAATTGCTTCTGCAAGCAAGATTGCAGCAGTACCTCCAGACTTGTTCAGTAAGTTCCAGATCTCGTTTTATGAAGACCCTATTGATGCGGTTTATAAGTCAATGTCACTGATTTAATGTCTTACCAGATCTGCATAAATCTGGGTTTAATCCAGAATTATTTCTGTTGTGTCCTGAAATGATTCATTTGTATTCAGTTAAGATACGATCTATAAGATACGTGTTATTTTACATAATTATTTCACAATACCAAAATGAAATTGAAACTTACTTAACGTTTAACTTTTTGCGCCGTTTGTTGTTGTATCGTGTATTGAACTTTCAAATGGTTTTGGATCTACGAAATTATTCCAGAATACAATAATTTTCCTTCGCAGCCAAGGACACGTATCGGAGCATTTAGTATGACATGTTTTACTCATACAAAAAAGAGTTAAAAAGGTGTACAGGCTTTTCAAAAATTCCTATACTACCTTAAATTTAATAATTTTCTTTAAGAGATTTTCAAGGCCTTTCCTTTGTAGGTAAATACTTTGTTTTAGCTGTGATAACCTCGGAATAATGAGTATCTGAAAGGTCTTCTTTTCCGGACCAGAAGATTGCTTTATGATATTTCCATACGTATGGATCAAATTCAATAATTCCTACATGGATCACAAGCTCAAAGACAAACCAGTAGGCTGCAAGCAGATGTAATAAGCGAAGCAACCCTAAGGCATTGATATTGAAAAAGGACGCAAAATACCAGGCTACGGAAAGTATCCATGACGCAATAGGAATTCCGAAAGGAGACCATTCAAGGTTGTAAAGCACCACTCCTGTAATTGCTACAATGACAATTGCTATGCTCTCAATAACAATCAGAATTTTAAGTACAGGATGAAGCTTGGTTACATAGTGTCCTTTACTTTCATCATAGATAGTAAAAGCCGGATACCTGCCTTTTCCAAAAAAATTCTTTATTATATCAATGAGCCGTTCTGCATCATCTTTTCCGAAAATGTAAGAGTCCTTAAAATGCACTATTCTGTCTCTGACACTGCATCTTTCTTCTTTACAGGAAAAAAGGTTGTATGGGACCAGAATCCAGTTTGCAACCAGGAAAAAAGGTACAGCAATCACATGCCAGGATCGGGCTGTTTGAAAATCCAGGAACTCCCAACCATAGTAGATTTTGAATCCCGTGATAAGCAGGACAAACATGGTAATAAGATGAACCAGATGAGTAACCCGCTCAAGCCAGGTATAACGTTCAACAACCATTCTTGTAGAAGCGGATCTTTGAGCAGATCGTACCATAACTTCTAACCTCCTTCAAAGTACCTTGATTGTATAATCCGGGTGCTTTCCGGTTTTATCAATTGTAGTTTTATCAATTGTATGAACTGCACATGCCAGGCAGGGATCGTAAGATCGGGCTGTATGCAGAATTCCAAGAGGATTTGAATAATCCACTCCAAGTGCATTTTCAGCAGCCGAAATTTTGGTGCCTATCAGAGCTTGCTCAACAGGGCTTGGGGTCCCTTGCGAATTCCTTGGAGCAAGGTTCCAGGTACTCGGAACCACAGCCTGGTAAAGGGTTACCATAGAATCCGAACCTGTAGCAATCCAGTGCCCCAGTGCCCCTCGCGGAGCTTCCCATAAGCCCATTCCTGTGGAACTCTTTGCCATGGAAAGATCAGTATGCACAGCAACCTTTCCGCCTGCTTGAAGGTCCTGTGTGAGCCACTCTATCATTTCTGGAACCACTACAAGAATTTCCTGCATCCTTGCAATCATACGGGTGTAGTTGTTGACAGGATAGTAGCCATTATCCTGAAAAGTTTTTACTAATCCCGTAACAAGAGGTTCTCCCATAACCATCATACGGGCAAGAGGACCGACTTCACACGGAATTCCATTGTAATGAGGGGCTTTTGCCCACGAGTAACGGCTCTTCGATCCTTTTGTATAATCGATATTTTCGGGATTTCCTTCAGGAACCGTAATCCCATTCCAGGGAGAACGATCGTTTACATCGTCAATGTAAAAGGAGTGGCTAATACTTTCTGAGATCTTTTTGTAATCGAATTTCTCAAGCTTGAAATATCCATTCATATAGCCGGAAGGAATAACTCTGCTGTCCGCAGGACTTGTGGGGTCATATCCATTTCCTTTCTCGGGCTTAAAGAAAACTCCGTAAGAAAGAAAACCGATCTTATCGGGATCTTTGTAAGTCCCTGCAAGGTCCATTTTCATACTGATAGGCAGGCCGAGAAGTTTTTCCCCTATAAGCTCCGAGCCGAAAGCCGCAAAGAGTGGGACGTCTCCCCAGCCAGCCGAGTGTGAGAAGTCCTTGCTGTCAAGGGATTTATTCAGAAGTTCTTGCAGGTGATTCAGAACGAAATTAGCAGCCTTTTGAGGAGAAGAAGCCCTGTAAGTATTTTCAATCCAGGTATCGGGAGAGACCCCAAGAGTAAATGTTTTAACAAACTCCATCGTTTTCGTGACATAGCTTAAAATTTGCCCGATATCAGCAACCGTCGGAGAATAAACTACACCCCCAACATGCTGAAGAACCGGATGAGGCATCTTGCTGGCTATCAAAGAAATGGCTTCGTGCAAGCGGCGAAATTCCACTATAGCGCCCAGATAGGACGAGCCTGCCGGATAACTGGCACCGTCAATCTGATAAATCAAAGGCGCAAAACGTCCCTGGAGCTCTTTCCATACTGCATTTCCAACATCCCCGTATTTTGCCAGGATGTCACGGTAAGCCGGGTTTGCAAGATCAGGGCCCCAGAGCACATAGATATGTGCTGCATGGCTGGCTATGAAATTCAGAGCCTGATGGATGTTTCGCATTAAAAGCCCGTCTTTGGGAACCTCACCTGCCACTCCAAAAAGTTCATCGAGAGCATTTGCTGCAGCTATGCCATGGCTAACCGGACAAACCCCACATATCCTCTGGGACAGAAGTGCCGCATCCCTGGGGTCCTGGTGCTGTAGGAGACGTTCAAAACCCCTTAACTGTAATCCATTACTCTGGGCATCAGTAATCACGCCTTCCCCATTGACTTCAGTATTGATCCTGTAGTGCCCTTCTATTCTCGAAACTGGATCAACAGTAACCTGTACCATTATTTTTCACCTCCGGCTTCCTCTATGGTTTTCTCTCCGGTTTCTTCATGAGTGGTTTCTTCGGCAAAGCCTTCCTCGTCCTCAGGTCTTTTCATGGCAGTTCTCCTGACAGCATGAGCCCCTGCAGCAAGTAGTGCGCCTCCTATTGCCACGCCCGCTACAGTATTGATATTCGTACCTACAATTCCTGTCTTCTCAATTTCCACGAAAAAAGGCCTGGTACTATCCGGAAAGCCTGGCTGAACACAACCAATACAGGGAGAGCCTGCCTGAGGGCAGAAATTAAGATGGCCGTTCCAGTGGCGAGTAGCGCAGTCTGCGTGGGTATAAGGCCCTTTGCATCCCAGTTTCCAGAGACACTTGGGTCCACCTACTGTCAGCTCAAACTCTCCACGGTCATAGTATCCGCGACGAGAACAGTTGTCGTGAATAACATGGTCAGGCGGGAAGAAAACCTTTGGACGTTTCCAGTGATCCAGCACATAAGGCAAATCATCAGGTATCTTGATCTTTCCCAAAACAACTGCGCCTATTGTCAAAAAAACCCAATCTGGATGAGTAGGGCAACCAGTAAGATTAATTACAGGCTTTTCAATGCCAAGAAGATCTAAAATCCCCTTTGAAGCATCTTCCATAGTAAAAGCAACTCCACGGGGGTCCATAAGTTCAACTATATCACTCTTAGCAGAGTTCACCCCACCATTAGTCGCACAATTCCCAATTGCAACAATTGCTAAAGCGTTTTTAGCAGCTTTCGCGTAAATCTCCTTATAGGTTCTTCCTCCAAGCATGAGATATTTCCCGGAACCTTCAGGTCCGTTCGAAATTGCCCCTTCAGAAACTAGAACGTAACCTTTTTCCTTTTCCAATATATCATCCAGCACAATCTCAGAATTAAGATCACTGGTATTTGCGAGCTTTCCATCTACGAAAATTCCCTGCTGCATCATTAAAACTTCATGATAGAGAAGCTTGAGATTGTATTCCTGAAGGAATTCTACGATATCGGGAGATCCTCCGTCCAGCATTGATATGGTACAGCCACTATCCATTACTCCGTGAAGCCATACAACCTTAGTTTCCGAAAACTCAAGAGCTTTTGCTATATCGTTTTTATACGTTTGTAAAAACAGTGAAGCCCCTAATGCCCCGACAGCCTTTATAAAGGTCCGCCGATCCATTTTCATGAAATCAAGATTTTTAAACTTTTCAAGTAAGTCGTCATTATCCGTTCTACTTCCCCCCATGTTACGAATAATTTTATATAAAGATATATAAATAACGATATATAAAAAATGGATCCAATATCTTAAAGAATATCACATCTATATCAAAGACTATCAACTCTTCAATACCCGCTTTACAAGTAACCCCTTTATTTTGCAACAGCAGAAGAGTGTATTATTTAAATTTAAGTCATTTAATAAATATAATTTTTCTAAAAACTTATATATTTTAATATCACTAGTTTATTTATTGAAATTTTAAGGCTAGTAATATTTAGTGATAATGTTGTATATTTAAGGGAAAAGTTATGCGGCAAATATGGGGGATAGAATATGACTATTGGGGATGGTCACGATTTAAGGTCGTCGAGATTTGAAGGCGATGAGGTTCTGGAGGCTTGCTATGACAACGAAATATCTCTTCAAAGAGGGGACCGTGGCTCTGCGGTAAGAAAAGTTCAACAGGCTTTAATATTTTTGGACTTTCCCGTACCTGAGGTTGGAGCCAATGGCATTTTTGGTGGGGAAACCGAACTGGCGGTCAAAAGTTACCAGGAGTCACGGGGCCTGAAGGTTGATGGAATAATAGGGTCAGAGACTATAGGAAGTCTCGATGAGGAATTTTTCACAGGTCCACCGGAACTTTCTATTTCACCAGTAACCGAACCGCAGTTATCGGAGGTCCCAACTCCATTATTCCCGGAATCTCCGGTTCGATCACCAAGAGCATCTCCGGTAGGGCCGGTAAGAGCACCTGAAGTCCCACCACTAGAGATACCCCGGGCTCCGAGGGTAGGAGTACCCGCAGTTAAAATACCTCAACCTCCTGAAGCACCTGTAGCGGAACCTCCAATCCTGAAAACCCAGGCAGTTCCGCTTGAACAAAAACCGGTTCATGTGGCCAGACCTATAACTCCACCTTTGACCAGACTACCCCCTACGATTGATAGTCAGGGACGTAAATTCCATACTGCAGGAACCTGGAGTGGAAGTAGTTCTTCTTTTGAAGCTGAAGCTGGAAAATCGGTACGTCTCGAAGTAAGTAATCTGAATGTCAAAGAGTCAAGTATCACGATAAAGACAAATACAGGGGAAGCAAAAGAATCTGTGCTTTTACCTGATATCCTTGTAAATTTTGAATTCTCTGCAATGGAAGAGCCTTTTATATGGAGATTTTACATAGAAACCGACAGTGAAGACTCTTTAATCGAGTGGAAACTCTATAGCAATTGGGTGCCGGGAAAATCCAGGTAACTATTAAGAGAAAAAAGCCGTATTAATAGCAAAAGAGCTTCAAATGAAGGTTTAAATGAAATAGACAGGTGTAGAAACCTTAAAAAATATTTATACAGGGCTCTGCACTGAGATACAGAAACCTCACGTTTCTTTTTCCGTAATTATATCCGGTTCTTTTCTAGAATTTCATCCGGCAGGGGCTTGAAATTTAACTTATTTGTCCGGCAGGACCTTGTGCTTAGATTAGTTTGCCTGCTCAACGCGCTCCTTAAGTGCCAGATTCATCTTACTAAAACTCCGTTTTGTATTGCCAAGCAGGGAACCCGAAAACGGCACCAAAAGCCCTTTGAATGTCTCTCGTTGAATCAGGCGCACCCTGTTCTCACCAGCTGGTTCTATTACAAAACCGTGCTCACCATCGAATATCCCAGGAATTACCAGATGGCCGATCCAGCGCAGCTCTCTTTCTGTCCGAATGACAAGAATAGTTGGTCGAATTGTCATAACACGGTTGCCTAGATGCATTTGAACCTTTAATTTCTCACCTGAATTGGAAACTCCGTTCACCTCACGGATAAATGGATTCCATTGCGGGTATGCTCCAAAATCAGTAAGAGTTTGCCAGACCCTGGCAGCCGGGGAGTTGATGATAACTTCGGTCTCGAGATTCTTCTGAGTAATAGAGGTATTTGCAGCAACAAGCGTCGCGGCATAGAAAATTGCTCCTAAAGAAAGTATATTAAGTACTACTTGACCAAGAAATTGTGATATATTTCCACCCCGAAATTATAAATCATTTTTAATATATTATACTCAAATAGATCTTTTATCAGATATAAATTACTGTAGAAGGAAAGGATCAAATCAATAAAATAGTAAATATGGAGCAAAATGTATACTGAAAACAGAGGCAAAGCAGAAATTGAACAAAACAAAAATTAAAGTAGATTAGCAAAAATGAAATTAAAGTAGATTAGCAAAAATGAAA
>NZ_LZPK01000260.1:0-5633 GCF_001729375.1 Methanosarcina sp. A14
TACATTTGCTTGTTGAGTAGACGTAACAATACCCTAAAGTCAGGTATTTCACCGTCAAAGAGAGGAGTCTGAAGGGGAAAATGAATGGAGCAATTTCAGGAGAATAGTCCGAATCCTGTAATCAGTGTTGGAAAAGATGGTACGATTCTTTACTCAAACGAGGCTAGTGAACCCTTATTACATGAATGGGGCGTGACAATAGTAGAAAGACTGCCTTCAAGTATCTTAGATATTGTGCAAAAAGTAATTACCCAGAATTATCCAGAAAAAATGGAAGTTAAAGTTGGAAAAGGAGTCTATTTGATTGTTTTTTGTCCCTTATCAGATCAAGAATATGTAAATATTTATGGATTCGATATAAGTAGTCATAAAGATTTTGAAGAAAAAATCCCGGGAAGTGAAGCTAGGGGGGTTGAAAAACTTAAGCTGGCTGATATTCTTGATATTCCATCGATCCAGTCTCTCATGGATGACTTATATGAACTTACTCACATTACCACAGCTCTGATTGATCTCAAAGGTAATGTTTTTGTAATTGCTGGGGGGCAAGAGATTTGCTCAAAATCCTACAGGGTTCATCCTGAAACCTGCAAGTACTGCATAGAAAGTGATACAAAATTGTCTCTGGGCGCTGCCCCCGGAGAATTTAAGATATACAGGTGCAAGAATAATATATGGAATGTCGCAACTCCCCTCATTGTGGAAGGTCAGCACGTAGGCAATATTTTTTCAGGCTATTTCTTTTTTGAAGACGAGGCTCCTGAATATGACTTTTTCCAATCCCAGGCTAAAAAATACGGCTTCAATGAGGATGAGTATATAGCAGAGTTTGAGAAAATTCCAAGGCTGAGTAGAAAAACTGTAAACAAATATATGTCCTTCTTCATGAAACTTGCCAACATGATCTCACAACTGAGCCACAGTAACTTCAAACTTGCCAAATCACTGAAAGAACGTGAGATTCTTGTGGATAAGCTAGAGAAAAGCAGGGAAGATCTTGATCGTGCTCAAATAGTAGGAAATATCGGAAGCTGGCGTCTGGATATTCTTAAAAACGAATTGACATGGTCTGACGAGAATTACCGTATCTTTGGCATCCCAAAAGACACTCATCTGACTTATGAAACCTTCATTTCTAAAGTCCATCCGGATGATAGGAAATATGTTGATAAAGAATGGATAGCCCAATTAAAGGGCAGACCATATGACATAGAATATCGCATTGTCGTGGATGGTAAGATCAAGTGGGTGCGTAAGAGGGCATATTTTGAATTTGACAAAAACGGAGAGGTTATCGGTGGTTTCGGCATAACACAGGATATAACTGAGCGTAAAAAAGCAGAAGAATCCCTTAGACTAGCACATAATAATTTAGAAGCAAAAATCAAAGAGCGTACATTTGAGCTTGAAAAGGCTTATAAATCATTGATGGAAGAAAAAAGAAGACTTTCTGAAGCTCAAAAAATAGCTCATATTGGGAACTGGGACTGGAATATTACAACCGGTGAAATTTACTGGTCTGATGAGATGTGTCGTATTTTTGGGCATTTTTCTAAAAGGTTGTTTTATACACACAGTGAACTTTTAAGCTATGTGCATCCCGAAGATCGAAACTATGTGGATAATGCCGTTAAAAATACTTTAAGTGGTAAGTCCTTTAGCATTGATCACAGGATTATCTCAGCTGATGGAGAAGAGCGTATAATCCATGCACAGGGTGAAGTTGTTTATGATGGAAATAAAAACCCAATTCGAATAAGAGGAATAGTTCAGGACATCACCGAACATAAGAAAGTCGAGGAGAAGATCAGGATATTAGCGGATGTTGTGGAATCATCAAGTGATGCTATTGTAACTGAATCTCTCGAAGGTACTATTACAAGCTGGAATAAAGGAGCAGAGCAGATTTATGGTTATTCGGCTGAAGAAGCTCTGGGTAAAAATGTCTCTATCGTTGAACTGGATAATTTTAAAGGAGACATAACCAAATTAATTGAAAAAGTTAAGCACGGAGAAAAAATCCAGCGTTATAAAACTGTAAGGTTAAAAAAGGATGGTAGACTAATAAATGTTTCAGTAACTTATTCTCCTGTTTTTGACGCTTCTGGAAAGCTAATTGCTGTCTCAGCTATTGGTAGAGATATTACTGAGCAGGTCAATGCGGAAAGACTTCTGGCAAAAGCCGAAGATGCCCGAAAAAAAGAAATTCATCATAGAATTAAAAATAATCTGCAAGTGATTTCTTCCCTTCTTGATCTACAGGCTGAAAAGTTCAGAAGCAGAGAATCTACTGAAGATTCTGAAGTTCTGAACGCTTTCATCGAAAGCCAGGACAGAGTGATGTCAATTGCTCTTATCCATGAAGAGCTGCATGAAGGCAGAGGAAACGATACAATAAACTTCTCGTCGTATATTAAAAGGCTTGTTGAAAATCTCTTTCAGACTTATAGAGTTGGGAATGTTAACACGAGCCTGAATATTGAACTTGAAGAAAATATTTTCTTTAATATGGATGTTGCTGTCCCACTAGGAATAATCATTAACGAACTCGTATCAAATTCCCTGAAGTACGCATTTTTAGGCAGAGATAACGGAAAAATCCAAATCAAACTTTGTAGGAAAGACTCTGCAGAATACGCAAGTAAAGATCAGGAAAGCATAAAAGAAAGTTATAATGGCACCGATTTTGTATTAATAATCTCGGATAACGGGCTTGGTATTACTGAAGATTTCAATTTAGAAGATTCCAATTCTCTTGGATTACAGTTAGTGAAAACCCTGGTAGATCAGTTAGATGGCGAAGTTGAGTTAAAAAGAGATTCAGGAACTGAATTCTGTATAAGGTTTACAGAACCAGTACAAAACTGAAAAATAGTAAAATCGGATTTTCATACAATGCTCAGTTTACAAATCAAGTAATTTTGTCAGATGTTTTTCTTCACTTTTCTACAGTGAAGACCCAGAATCACATCCCCCACAATTGATGACAATGGTTTTCCGGTTTTTCGTCTGCTTTATTTTTTCTGTGCAGCATATCGATCTTTAGCTTCCTGAAGTACAGTGATTGCTGTTTCGAGGCTTTTCCAACCGATAACTTTCACTTGTTTTTTATCTAAGTTCTTATAAGTTTGGAAGAAATGAGTAATTTCCTTAAATAAATGAGGCGGGACCTGATCGACTGACTCAATATAATTCCACATAGGATCATTCTTTGGAACGCATAGGATTTTTTGATCTCTTCCTTTATAATCTTCCATGTCAAATAACGCTACAAGATAGACATCGATTACACAACCCGGAAATGTGGGTTCCCACGTTAAAACCATAGCATCTAAAGGGTCACCATCAAGGGATAGCGTGTCTGGGAAAAAACCATAATCCGAGGGATATACCATTGAAGAAGAAAGCATTCTGTCGAATTTTATCAGTCTCTTTTCCTTATCATATTCGAATTTGTTCCGGCTCCCTTTTGGAATTTCAACAATTACGCTTTCGACCTGTCTTTCAGTCATATCAACACTTCCAACTATTTCTTGCTTTCAAGTACTTCCCTAAAAAGAAACTTCCTATTGTGTTTATGGTTAATGTTATGATTAATGTGCCTACTGGAAAATTGACGAAGCTATTTTGAATCCATCTACCTAAAGCATATCTCAAGGTAGCACCTATGAAGCCACCTATACCTCTCGATAAAATGGTATACACATAATAGTATATCAGTAAAACCTCAATAGTTGATGTAAAAGTTATCAGCATAAACGGTTTTAGACTATAAAGTTTAGGCGGAATTCATCGCTAATAGGTTACCTTTTTCCTTGCATTAAATAAATAGTTTGCTCAAGAACTTCGTCTAGCTAAGTATAGTTAATATCAAACTTGAATTTCCAAGATGATTGATTTTACATTATCTTACGGCCTTATTTGTGTATACCTAACAAAAGAATAATTCTACTAATAACGATTATGTTAAGATGGCAGAGATTTCCCCATGTTCAGAAAAGAAAATAATGATGCTTGTTTTGTGTCTCAGGCAAAAATCGCATTTCGTTGAAAGCAAAGTTTAAAGAAATGATTACCCATTGATACGAAAATAAAAGAGAGTCACCAGTCCAGGGAGCAATAAATTGAAAATTTACACTTCACGCTTTGAACAGATGACTATAATACTATTTCTGTTACTTCAAACAAACTGAATAATTTTTGTAGGTTACTTCTTTGCTGAATCAGTAACAGACCTTCATGAAGAAGCAAACCTTCTCATAGTACCAGCAAACCCTTGAATAGTAATAGCTGAAGACCATGTTCATTCCCTCCACTCTTTTTTTGTAGATAAATTTATTTTTCTTAAATTGTTAACTATTTTTGTTAATCTTTGAGAAATAATCGTTTTTTTCGAATTCATAAACAACTATTTTTCCGAAACTATTTTATTACACGATACTCCTAACAATTAAATTTCATGATATCTTTGGGAGCCTATCTTAATTTTAAGATTGACATATCTAAATATTAATTGCTAGTGAGTATATTAAACATATAGTTTTAATTTATATAAAGCATATAGAATAAATTATACTTATAATTAAATAGTCCTGGAAAATCTGGGCAAATTTCACGGGAAAACATGGGCAGACTTATTCATTCAATTTAAATTGTGGATTTGTCTTAAAATATCAATAAAAAAGGTATTAAATGTTCTTTTTTTCCATATACGATAAAAATAAAATATATTATGAAAAGATAAGTATATTTATGTGATCAAATGTAAAAATAATTCATAAAATGAATGAATCTACTAAATTAGATAGAAAAATCACTTTAAATCCAAATTATAATACTCTGTATTTTTAATTTAAATGAGCATTTTATTTCTAAAAATATAAAAGCCGGATTTATTCAAAAGACGCATATTGGGAAATTTATTTACTTTCTTCACCTTAACCATCCTTAAGAAGAACTTTTTGCTTTAAAGTTCCAACATTTAAATTTCTTATCTCGTTCACTTCGACTTCTTTTTCTTAAGCAGGTTCGCTCTCGAATCCTAAAACTCAAATTTAGTAAGTTTAACAGTTTTTGCCGGGAACTCCTTTTCAATAAAAACGAGTCGGTCGCCCTGAAGGAAAACTCCAAAATTGTAGACCTTACCTAAAGGTTTTATTTAGGTAGTCACGATAAAGTGCTTAAAGCGGGATACGTATTTTTCGAGCTTATAAATATATCCTAACGGCAGGGTCAGACTGTAGAACCATGCTTACAGGCAAGTATCTATTTTTCGATGTTAGCTTCAGAATTGCCATCAAGGTCGGTACAAATGACCTCAGCACAATACCATAGCTATGAGTACAGCAGCGGCTCCATCACTGCAATTCCTGCAAAATTCAAAAATTGACTTTCGAATAATCATTCCTGAGCTCTGGAGCGTTTCCGCAGACAAGGGCAGGTTTTCGGAAATTATTGCTTTAAGTTCAGATAAAAGATAAAACGCCAGTAAATAACACTCAAGTAAGGTTGATATTGAGAATACAACAGAAGAATAAAAATAAAACCCAATATTTCATTGAATTGAATATAAACTACGTTAACCAAGTTTTTTGTAAAATAGACGTTATTATCTAATATTGAGCCTATCCCAA
>NZ_LZPK01000261.1:0-4079 GCF_001729375.1 Methanosarcina sp. A14
AACTGCGTAAGTCCTATATTGAAGAACTCAATTCCGAAAAGGACAAATTTGGTGGAAAGATAATCGGGATAGAACCAGGAGCAGGCATAATGCAGGCTTCAGAAACAGCAATTTCCGATTATGGTCTGGAAATGGAGCTTGTCCCAGGCAGTAGTGCAGCAATGACCGCTTCCCTGAAAAAAGCTCTGGATTCCAAAGAATGGATAGTTGTTACTCTCTGGTCCCCTCACTGGGCTTTTAACAGATGGGATCTTAAGTACCTTGACGACCCTAAAGGCTCATATGGTGACGCCGATCACGTTGAAACCGTGGCAAGGCTTGGACTTAAAGAAGAAAAACCCAATCTCTACGGCATCCTGACACGTTTCAAGTGGACTCACGATGATATCCAGACCGTTATGATGGATATCGAAAACGGAACTGCGCCTGAAACAGCCGCAGCAAAATGGGTTGAAAACAACCCGCAAAAAGTTAATGAATGGATTGGAAAAGAGTAAGTTTCTTTTCCCTTTATCTTCTTTTTATACATTTTTACTTCCGTTTTTTCTTCATATTTTCGCTGTTTTTATTACTTTAGAAAGCGCCCCCAGATGAGTTTAATCGCCGGGCGAATTTAAAATTATTATATATTATAAAATACCAATTGTTTATTAGGATAATTTTTCAGATTCAAAGTGGATTACTTTAGAATACCACCTCAGAATGCGAATTATGGCAGTTCAAATTTTGAGGATGAGAATTTTTATAATTCTTTCGATATATTAAGTAGAAAAGAGGCAGAAAAATGGCAAAAATGGCAAATAAATTTAAAGAACTTGACAGGACAGCTGAGGAAAAATACAAAAAAGGCAGAATTTCTTTTAAGGTCGGGAGGTTTGAAGACGCGCTTGCTGCCTATGGAGAAGCCGCTGACGCCTGGAAAGAAATGGCAGATCTGCTTTTCGAAAAAGGAAAAGAGACGCGAGGGACAGAGTTCCTTGAAAAAGCCATGGAGGCAAAATCGTGTTACGGAATGGCTCTTTTCAAGCTTGAAAGGTATGTAGAAGCCCTGGAAATCGTTGATGCCGCCCTTGAACTTAAGCCTGAAAACCCTACCGAGTGGTCCAACAGGGGTTTCGTGCTTTCAGCGATGGGGCGGAACGAGGAAGCCCTTGAAACTTTCGAAAAAGCGCTTGAATTTGACCCGAAATCCCCCAAAATCCTTACCAACAAGGGTATAGTATATTTCAGGATGGGATTCCTGAAAAAGGCTCTTGAGACTTTCGATCGCGCTCTGGCAACCGAACCCAGGAAAGCCTCGGACTGGGCCTGCAAAATTCCCAGGTTCAGTTTCTTTTCCCGGAATAAGGCTCCTGTTATGAAGCCTGACAATGCTGAGACCTGGTACTGGAAAGGCAACGTACTTCTTGAGCTTGGAGAAAAGGAAAAAGCCCTTAATGCTTTCAAGATGGCTCTTGAAAGCGATCCAGACCACCTCAACTCTCTTCTTAGCGGTGGGGATTTGCTTTGCGAATTTGCCGAATACGGTGAGGCTTTCAAGTGCTATATAAGGGCCCTGAAACTCAGCCCTGAAAATGAAGCCGCTGAGAAGGGAAAAGAACTTTGTGAAGTGAAAATTAATGAGTGATTATTATCCGGTATTGAGTTTGGGATATTGAATTCGGGATATTGTATTTGGAACGTTGAATTCGGATATTGTATTGGAACGTTGAATTTGAGATCGTTCTTATTCTTAAGGCACACATTTTCCGCCTCCAAAAGGAAGAATTGATAACCTGAATAAGTATATAGTTATATAATTTCATGATGCTGAGTGATAAAACTTATATTTTCTTTGAGTTATAATTATATTTGATTTGAGCAATAAAAATTGTATTTTTGATTCCGTGCATCAATCAAAAACATCAGGATAGCTACCAAATACAGGATAGCTACCAATCTGGTTAATACAAAACATTCGATATTTAAGGAGAAAACATTGATGGACTTCATATCTAACTTGTTTGGTAAAGATAAAACTCAAAATCTTTTTGAAGCTTCTAAGATAGGGCAGATAGAAAATGTAGAAAAACTTTTGAAAAGCAATAAAGTTGATATTAATTCGCAGGACACATATGGTAAAACTGCTTTAAATTATGCAGTGAACAAAGGGTACAGAGACATTGTAGAATTGCTTATTAAAAGCGGTGCAGATCTTAATATTCAGGATGAAAACGGGGATACCGCCTTAATTTCTGCGGCAAAGGCCGAACGTGGAGACATTGTAGAATTGCTTATTAAAAGTGGTGCCGACCTTAATATTCAGGATGGAAACTGCGAGACTGCTTTGAAGTTTGCGGTAAAAGTAGGATACAGGAACATTATTAAGCTTCTTCTTGAGAGCGGTGCCGATCTTAATATTCAGGACAAAAACGGCGAAACAGCTTTGATTTCTGCTGCAAATCGGGGGCAAAAGGATATTGTTGAGTGGCTCATTAAAGGTGGAGCAGAAATTAATATTCAAGACGAAAATCTTAACACTGCTTTGATTGCTGCAGCAAAGATTGGACATAAAAATATTGTTGAGTTACTTCTTAAAGCCGGTGCTGATCTTGATCTTCAGGACAAAAATGGCAATACAACTTTGACTTATGCGGCAGACAGAGGATACAGAGATATTTTAGAATTGCTTCTTGAAAGTGGTGCCAGTCTCGATGTTCAAGAAGAAAACGGGCTTACCGCTTTGATGCTCTCAACACAGGCCGGGGATAAGGATATTGTTGAGTTGCTTATTAAAAATGGTGCCGACCTTAATATTCAGGACGAAAATGGCAATACTGCTCTGGATATTGCGACAGAAATGGAGTTTAACGAGATTGTTGAATTGCTTCTTCAAAGTAACGCAAGTTTCAGTTCCTGATTTGTTTAGAAGGATTAACTAAATAGCGCTGTTACAGTGAGAAATACACAAAAATAACTGCAATAGAATAAGGCGCTTATCAGAAATCATTGGCTTATCAGAAATCATTGTAATTTTTGTTACAGCGAAGAAAACCGGAAAAGCCCTCGTATAATTGATATACCATCGTGACAATCCTTACTGCTATGAATGACAGTGAACCAGAAAATTCAGCTTTGCCTTCTCACTTAACTGACCGCGTAGCCCGCGAAAAGGCCCTTGCCAAAAATCTTACTCCAACTTACGAATCAGCTACTTTTTCAAATCCGGTCCTTGACCAGTTCAGGGGACTTATGCCTGATTTCAATAAACGTCTCTCGTCTGATAGGGATCTTGGACTCTCTTCTTCTGATCATCTTCGCCTGAGTTCGGAAACTCTTCCGAGGCTTGTTTCCAGCTCCGTTACCGGAATCAAATCTGCTGGTCTTCTGGAGTCCATACCCAAAAGCCCAAAGATGCCTGTAGGAAAAGGGCTTGAGGTCTTCCCTGACCTGCCTGGAAGAATGCTGACAGAATCAAGAATAAGCTCTCTAACGCTTAGTGCAGACCTTCCTATGTCCCCTCTTGCAAGCAGGCTTTTAACGCTCAGGCAGACAGATAGGTTAAATGACATCAACAAGAACAGAAAATAAAAGAAAGGACTGAAAAGATAAGGGAAAATATATTTTTTTCTTTTTTATTTAACAATCCGTATTTTATTTGAACAATCCGTAGTTATTTAATGAAAATAAGTAGTTGTATTTTGCCCTTTTTTTAGAGTGTGTTTTATAATTAAACCGGATACCTCAATTAGTAGAACTCATTTACTTTTTGAGGATAATTGGTTTTTGAATGAGTTCAATATAAAAAAATGTTTTATTGAATTTGGCAGTGTCTCTAATTTGCTGTAAATTTGAAGTCAAGTTCTTGCGTACTATGTAGAGAATTGATCTTCCAAGATGGAATTTTCTACTCAATAACTTCTTGAGAGTTATTTCTTGAGAGTTATTTCTTGAGAGTTATTTCTTGAGAGTTATTTTTTGAGAGTTATGATTTTACATAAAAATTGGCACACTGCCTAACTTGATATTGTCAATGTAAGATAAATTAATAACTTGGAATAAATTTTATCTATTTTTTATATATATTTTATGGTTAAGTT
>NZ_LZPK01000262.1:0-2465 GCF_001729375.1 Methanosarcina sp. A14
TTTTCTCCCTAGTTTTCTCCTTAGTTGTTTTCCCAGTTACTTCCTTTTCCCCGGCTTTTTCTTCTGCTTCCATCTGTTTTCTCTTAAATGTGACAATAAACTGAGTCCCTACCTCTTTAAAATCGGTTTCAGGCTCTTTATAAAGTATAAGGCTGATGCCTCTGCCCCATTTTTCGATCAAATGGATTTCATGTAGAGTTTCAGCAAGCAGTTCATTTCTTCGCTCGGAAACCATTTATTCAATTATCATTTGAGTAGTCTTTTTGGTAGTCTTTTTGGTAGTTTCTTCTTGACTCAATGGGAACTCTATCTTGTAGAAATCGATGCCTCCAGAAACTATTGGTTCCACTCCGTAATGGACTTTCCAGCCGGTAAACATTTTATCAAATCCAGAGCCAGCATTCTCAGAGAGTTTTATGGCTCGAAAGATTCTTGCTATTGTGGGATTTCTGGGCATAGAGAAATCTTCTTTCATCTTTCATAATTGATTCCAGGTCTTTTGGGAGATGGCCCGGATTCATAACTTTGGAATAGAATTTCTTGCTTCTTTTACTTCGAAGTCTTCCCACTCAAGCTCTTCCAGTTTTTCCAGCAGCTTCTTCTGATCCATAATACTAACCCATTCTGTTTTTCATCCAAATTTGTTCCGAATTTTTAAACCTGTGACCATCTTCCAGTCTTTCAGACTACTTATCTGCCTACTTTTTATCTGCCTACTTTTACCCTTTTTATCAATTTTAAACCAGTTTAAGCCAAGAGTCTCGGATTCTTTCAGCCGGAAGTCAGAGTTCATACCCAAGCCCTGCCAGATTCTCCTTAATTTTCGTCTCCAGCTCCTCTGATTTCTTGAACTGCTCCGAAAGTTCTACAGTCAATTTTCTCATTTTCTCTTCAAATTCCTCATCATCATCTTCGGTCTCTTCAAAACCTACGTAACGGCCAGGAGTAAGTATATAATCGTGTTTCTTAATTTCATCAACAGTTGCAGCCTTACAGAAGCCAGGGATGTCTTCATACTCCCCGCTTTCAATCTTTTCTCCACGCCAGGCATGGTAGGTACCCGCAATTCTCTGGATTTCTTCGTCAGTAAGTTCGCGGTGGGTACGGTCCCGTAAAACTCCCATATTCCGGGCGTCAATAAATAGGACCTCGCCGCTCCGGTCGCGGAAACCGCTGTTTTGCTTATCTCGGGCAATGAACCATAGGCAGGCTGGGATTCCAGTATTGTAGAAAAGCTGACCCGGAAGTGCGATCATACAGTCTACAAGGTCCTGTTCAATGATATTTTTCCGGATTTCACCCTCACCAGAGGTATTTGAAGACATGGAGCCGTTTGCAAGCACAAAGCCTGCAATTCCAGTTGGGGAAAGGTGGTGGATATAGTGTTGAACCCAGGCGAAATTGGCATTGCCTTTTGGTGGTACTCCAAATTTCCAGCGGACATCTTCGGAAAGAAGTTCGCCTTTCCAGTCCGAATCGTTAAAAGGAGGATTTGAAAGGATGAAATCGGCTTTCAGGTCTTTGTGCAGGTCATTATGAAAAGAATCACCCCATTTAATGCCATCGTTGTCTATACCTCGGATAGCAAGGTTCATTTTGCAGAGTCGCCAGGTAGTCTGGTTTGATTCCTGACCGAAAATAGAAATATTTTCAAGACGGCCTTCGTGCGCTTCAATAAATTTCTCGCTCTGGACAAACATTCCACCCGAACCGCAGCATGGGTCATAAATTCGTCCTCGATAAGGTTCAATCATCTCAACAAGAACTCTTACTATACTTCTCGGGGTATAGAACTGGCCGCCGCGCTTGCCCTCTGCATCTGCAAACCTGCCGAGGAAATACTCATAAACTCGGCCAAGCACGTCTTTACTTCGGCTTTCCTTATCCCCAAGGCCGATTGTGCCTACAAGATCAATCAACTCACCCAGGCGCTGCTTGTCAAGTCCTTCCCTTGCGTAGTTCTTTGGAAGCACGCCTTTTAGAGTATTATTGTCCCGCTCAATTGCAGCCATGGCTTCGTCTACAATTTTCCCAATATTAGGCTGCTTTGCACTTCTCTCCAGATGGTTCCAGCGGGCTTCGGAAGGCACCCAGAAAACATTCTCTGCTAGATATTCTTCCGGATCTTCCGGGTCTGCTCCTTCCTCAACTTCCAATTGAAGTTTTTCGTGCATCTCCTCAAAAGCATCCGAGATGTATTTCAGGAAAATAAGGCCAAGTACTACATGTTTATACTCTGCTGCGTCCATATTGTTTCGGAGTTTATCCGCCGCCTGCCAGAGTTTTTCTTCAAAACCTAGATTTGCGCCGTTTGAGCCTGCTGTATTTTTTGTCATGGATTCTCAACACTTAAACAGTAACTCAGGATAGTTTGCATACTGGATAGAATTATTGATTTAAGTGTTGATCGCTATTTTCTGTCAATAGCAATATTTTGCTAAGAATAAGAGTTAGTCAGATGAGTT
>NZ_LZPK01000263.1:0-6427 GCF_001729375.1 Methanosarcina sp. A14
AACTATGGAGATGGTACTATTTCTGTGATTAACACAGCCACAGACACTGTTAAAGCCACAGTGAAGGTAGGCAGTTATCCTTTAGGGGTTGCTTTCAGTCCGGACGGGACTAAAGCATATGTGGCGAAAGAAACAAGCGGTGCTGTCTCTGTAATTAACACAGCAACAAATAAGGTTATAGCCATAGTGGGAGTAGGAAAAGAGCCTGTTGCATTCGGGAAGTTTATTGCCACAACATAACACTTAATATTTCTTGTTGCAAACTTCAAAGGCTCGCCACTCTCAGGAAAAGCACCATTAATTGTGTTGTCTTTACTGAAAAAAGCACAGGAACACCGTTATTAAATTGAAATAGAGTTTCAGAAACTAGATCTCCTTAGCCCACAGAATCTAACGCATAAACTGCCGATTTAGGTTTAGTTTACTGACAAAAACACCAGATCAAAGTCAAGGATAGCGGGAAAAAGATAAAGCTAAAGGGTCTATGATTACTGATCAAATCTTGAAAATAATGGACCTGTTATCCTTATTTATATGAGTTTGAGACGGCCATTTTCTTTACATTTTATAGTTGCTGACCCGTAAAACCTGCTACCCTTTTCGTGATTATATTTTCAACTTTCTCTCAATTTTTTCTCAACTTGTTTTCGGCTTTCCCTTAACTATTCTCTCTTTCTTCTAAATTTTTCTCTACTTGTTCTTAACTTTGTCTCCGTTTCTTTCACTATTCTCATTTTTTCATATTTTTTCTAATCTTAAATTAATTATTTCTTTTCTTTACCTGTCCCGCCTCAGGAAATAAGCTGCTCCTACAGCCAGCCCCACAATTCCAGGTCCAGGGCCAGGCGATTCTTTTTCTCCTGAACCCTCTTCATTGGTAGCATTTTTGTCAGTAGTATTTTCATTGGTAGCGTTTTCATTGGTAATATTTTCGTCAGTAGCATTTTCGGCTGCGGGGCCTGTCGCTTCTTCGGTTTTGTTTACAGTGGTTTCGGAACTGGTTGCTTTTTCCATATCAGCCAGACCCTGCTCGTAAGCACTGGCATTCAGATTGCTTTCAAGGGCTTTTACGGCATTTGGGACCTTTGGGAAGAGAGGGTAATTATCGGTTCCTCCGCCTGTGATGTTATATGAGGTATCACAAATTCCGTTGCTGTTTTCGTCCACACCGGTTTCGCTGTAACCTTTGCCTTCAAGGTCGGCCCAGAAATTCCCTCCTATGTAAGGTCCACTGACAATATTCTTTTTTGTTTTGAGGGGACTTTGCCAGAGATTTTCTGCGTTTGCGGCTTTTTCATCCACGTTTTCGGCGTTTTTGAAGTAATTATTATAGATCAGATTCTTACTGCTTGCTTCAAGTGAAATTCCAGGACCGTAATTATAGGCAATTGTATTGCCAATGATATCATTTGAGTTTGAGTTTTCGAGCCGTATTCCTTTTTCGTCAAGGGTAATGAGATTGTTGCTTATGGTATTGCTGTCAGAACCTTTGAGAAGAATGCCATATTCGGCTCCCTGAACTCTATTGTTGTTAATGTAGCAACTGTTAACTCCTGTAAGCAAAATTCCTGCTTTTTCCGAGCCCTCAATGGCAAACCCGCTAAAAGATGCCCTATCCACGCTGATTTCAACAGCGCTTTTCGTGGGCTCGGCTGCTCTTATCACAGTATCTTCCGGATTTCCGGATTCCGACCAGATCTGGACTTGCTTATTTATTTTGAGATTTTCAACATAGGTTCCAGGGCTTACAATAATCGTGTCTCCAGCTTCGGCTTCATCGATTGCGGCTTGTAGAGAGATATAGTCTCCGTCGGTTGCCGAGCTTACCCTTAAATTCGAGGCAGAGGAGGCAGAGCAGGTGCATAGAACTGCCAGAGTAATCGCAAGTGCTGTCAGTTTAAAAGCTCTGAAATTATGTCCTTTTATTCTTCTCATATTAGCTCTTCCTTTAAATTTTGAAGCGTCCGTTTGTTTAGTCAGGCTTCAACTCTTTAGACAAAAGAAAGCTTTCCTTTTCCAGGTTTTTTAGCGTTTTTAGTAAAAACTCTCTCAATACTTTGTCAAGTAAGTAATTTTATCCCGAAATTAATATACCTTTGGAAATAAAAAATTCTAAACAGCTATCCTTAAATAATAGTTCAATATCCTCTGATAAAAGAAATTAATCTTCAATTAAAGTCTTAAATACTGTAAAATCTGATATTACACTGAAATTTTATTGTTTTATTATTGTCTCGAATGGAGGCCTAAAAATGGATGAGAAGATTGCGCCCCACCTTGAAGAGTTAACCAGGGCGCTTGGAGATCTTGAAAAGACTGGCATCCGAGCAGAGTTTGAGAAACTCATTGCTTTTCGTGTCCCGCCTGATGTCGCAAAAGAGAGCATCCTCCGCAAGTATGGAGGAAAAAGGAAAGTTTTGAAAGTAAAAGATCTGTCTGCCAATCTTAAAAATTTTGAGCTTACAGGCAGGATTCTGGACATTGGGGAAAAGTCAATCCGTCCACAGGCAGGAGCTCAGGAAAAACCTTCCAGGCTTTATACAGGAGTTCTTGCGGACGAAACCGGAGCAGTTCTGTTTTCTTCCTGGAGGAAGCTGCCAGGTTCGATTGGGGATGTGATTAATATCAAAAATGCCTATACCCGGATCTGGCAGAACCGAATCAGGCTTTCTATAGGAGAACAATCTCCTGTGTCGAAAATTTCGGATTCTTCGCTCCCATCCTTGTCCGAACTTTCAGCAAGCCAGAAAAAAAAGTTAATTGACATAGGAGCTGTGGATTTTTCCGTAGATACAGTAGCCTGCGTGCTTCAGCTTTCATACAGGGAAATTCTTGTAAAGGGACGCCAGTCCAGAGTAATCTCGGGCGTACTTGCGGACGAAACCGGGAGGCTTCCTTTTACGGCCTGGATTGAACTGCCTGGCATTGATATCGGGAACATTATTCTAATTGAGGGAGCTCAGGTGCGGATGTTCAGGGGAGTGCCATCAGTAAATATTCTGAGCAGCACAAAAGTTTCTTCTATCGGGCTCGATGAGGCCGAAAAACTTGCGTTTACCTTTGAATCTGCAGCAAAAGATCCTACCCCTATCAAAATTCAGGAGATAAATTCAAGATACAGCATGTTTGATGTGTGCATAGCAGGCAACCTTGTTTCAGTCAGACCCGGTTCAGGCATTATCTCCCGCTGCCCTGAATGCAGTCGTGTAATCCAGAAAGGAAACTGTAGGGTTCACGGTAAGGTCGAAGGTATATGGGACATGCGAATCAAAGCCATACTGGATGACGGAACAGGTTCCGTGCTAGTTATGTTTCCAAGGGAACTTGCGGAAATTATCTATGGAAAAACTCTTGAGGAAGCCGAACAGCTGATGTTCTCTGATGTCTCAAAAGATGCAGTTTATGAAGATTTAAGGCGTTTTCTTACGGGTCGTTATCTTGCAGTACGAGGAAACTCTTCTAAAAATGAATTTGGGGTTTCTTTTGTGGCTGAAAATGCCTGGGTACCTGAAGATGATCTTGCGGTAAGGGTAGTTGAGCTCCTTCGCAGGCTCGGGCCGGATGAAGAAGAGGGACAGGAGAAAAATTCACAGGTTTCCAGGGGAGGAATTGAGCTTGCTTAAACGAGAGGTTGCAAAAAGAGTTTTTGCAAGAGAATTCGAAGCCTGCAGAGAACTTGAAAAATCCGAGCGGGCTGACTCGGAAGCTGCGGATTCAAAAACTCCAAACCTGCTTATTAGCCCTATGGGGCTGATTCTCAATCGTGTTTTTGTGGTTGGAGTAATCACAGAACTTGACAATATCGGAACACAGAGTGAGATGTGGAAAGCGAGAATAGTTGATCCCACAGGGGCTTTTACGGCATACGCAGGGCAGTACCAGCCTGAAGCTTCTATATTCTTTTCAACGGTACAGGTTCCTGCTTTCATAGCCCTTACAGGAAAAGCCAGGACATATGAACCCGAGCCCGGATCGGTTTTTGTTTCTATTCGAGCTGAAGAAGTAAATGTAGTGGATGAGGAAATCCGCAACAGATGGGTTGTGGATACCGCCGAACAGACCGTTGAGAGGCTTGAAGCCTTCTCGGATGCTCTGGCCAGTGGGTACCGTGGAGAGAAACTTAGGGAATACCTCCTGGGGAAAGGTATTTCTTCAGAGTTTACGGAAGGTATCATGATTGCGCTTGAACGGGGACGCTCTCCTGATGAATTTGCAAAACTCCTTCGGTCTTCCATTAGGGAGGGTCTCAAAACCCTGGATCTGGATTCTGAAAATAGTACAGATGCTAAAGCTGACCAGAAGGAGTTCGTGCTTGAATTGCTCAAGGAAATGGGTGGAAGCAAAGGAGTTGATTATGCAGCTTTTATGGATGCTGCTGCTTCTCGAGGCATTTCTGAGCAGGTTGTAGAAGAGGTTATCCGTTTCCTGCTTGCAGGCGGGCAGTGTTACGAACCGAAGATAGGGATAATAAGGCTTGTAGGGTAACCATAGATAAGATTTACAAAGCTTGTGGAAACCATAGGTAGGCTTATGAGGCTTTCAGGAAAATCATGCAGGGAAGAAAACCTGCGGTAAAAATAAAATTTGAAGGGATTAGCTCTTATATATGTGTGATAATGCTTAAGTGTGATTAGGTTAATTGGTATTCTCTGTTAAAATTTAATATTTCATCTTTATTGTATTAATTGGAGAAATTGACATGAAAGTATTAGTCAGCGACTCACTCTCCAATGAAGGTTTGGAGATTCTAAAAGAACACTTTACGGTTGATGTTTCCACCGGGCTTTCCGAAGATGAGCTGGTGAAAAAAATTAAGGATTACGATGCTCTTGTAATACGCAGCGGCACCCATGTTACTCCGAAGATAATCGAAGCTGCCGACAACCTGAAAATTATCGGGAGAGCCGGGGTCGGAATTGACAATGTTGATGTGGATGCAGCTACAAAGAAAGGCATTATTGTGGCTAACTCTCCCGAAGGAAATATGATTTCGGCAGCAGAGCACACAATTGCTATGATGATGGCAATGTCCAGGAACATTCCACAGGCAAATGCTTCCCTTAAAGGCAAGGAATGGAAACGTAGTAAATTCACAGGTGTCGAGGTCAAAGGCAAGACTCTGGGAATTATAGGTCTCGGAAGGATCGGTTCCGAAGTCGCAAAAAGGGCTTCAGGGCTTGAAATGAACCTTCTGGGGTATGATCCTTTTGTTTCTGAAAAGCGGGCTCTTGAACTTGGTGTCAAGCTAGCTACAGTTAACGAAATCGCAAAAGAAGCCGATTACATCACAGTGCACACTCCTCTTATTAAAGAAACCAGAAACATTCTTGATGAAGAACAGTTTGCTCTGATGAAGCCTACAACCAGGGTTCTCAACTGTGCTCGCGGTGGCATTATCAACGAAGAAGCTCTGGCAAAAGCTCTTGAAAGCGGAAAAATAGCCGGTGCAGCAATAGACGTTTTCGTTGATGAGCCTCCTTTTGACAGCCCTCTCCTGAAATTTGACAATGTTGTAGTAACTCCTCACCTTGGTGCCTCTACAAAGGAAGCTCAGGTCAATGTGGCAGTAGATATTGCAAAGGAAGTAACATCTGTCCTCACAGGTGGACCTGCAAAGAACGCAATCAATATCCCGTCAGTAAAGCCGGAAGCTATGGCAGTTCTTGCCCCTTACATCAGGCTCTCCGAAATTATGGGTAAGATTGCAGGGCAACTTGTAGACGGAAACTACGAAAAAGTCGAAATTGGATATAATGGAGAGATTTCCGGAAAAGATACAAGGCCTCTTACAGTTTCGGCTCTCAAAGGGCTGCTTGAAATGGCTCTCGGTTCCGGAGTTAACTATGTCAATGCCCCCACTCTTGCAAAGTCCAGAATGATTGCAGTCGTGGAAAGTAAATCCGAATCTTCTGAGGAATACTCTTCAACTATCAGTATCAAACTTAGCAGCAACGGCAAGGCAAAACTGGTTGCAGGTACCGTTGTCGGAGACGATCCTAAGATCGTAGCAGTCGATGATGATAGAGTAGATATCTTCCCTGCAGGCCGTATGATTTTTGCCAAGCACATCAACAGGCCCAACGTTATCGGACCCTGCTGCATGTTACTCGGTAAAAACAATATCAATATCTCAGGCATGCAGGTTGGCAGATCAGAAATCGGAGGCGTGACCATGATGGTTCTTAACGTAGATTCCGAAGTTTCTGACCCAATCCTTGAGGAAGTCCGGAAAGTCGATGGAATTCTCGACGCCAAACTTGTGACACTCTAAACTTTCCTTTTCAGGAATACTTTACTCCGGCAGAATTTCAGGGTAGAAAATCCTAAGCCGGAGACTTTAAATTTTTGAGTCTTTCTCTTAAATTTCTTGGTTTTAAACTTCTTTATCTTAAATGTTCATATTACATTATTAATAATATTACACTAT